>CAYYXJ010000008.1:21860-29624 GCA_964475455.1 uncultured Clostridiaceae bacterium
AACCTCACTGGAATCCATACAAAAGGCAGAGGACAGGGAATTGTTCCGGGATACTATGATTTCAATCGGTGAGTATGTTGCGCCTTCGGCAATCGTCAATACAATCAGTGCAGCAGGTACTTTTGCTGACGAAATTGGATATCCGGTTATCGTGAGGCCGGCATTCACCATGGGTGGATCAGGCGGCGGTATCGCAACCAACCGAAAGGAACTCGAAGATATTTGTTCAAGGGGGCTTAAACTATCTGTAATAAGTCAGGTTCTTATTGAAAAAAGTGTTGCAGGCTGGAAGGAAATAGAGTATGAGGTCATGCGTGACGGCAATGACAACTGTATAACCGTATGTAACATGGAGAACTTTGATCCTGTAGGAATTCATACAGGTGACAGCATCGTTGTAGCTCCAAGCCAGACACTTTCTGACAAGGGATACCAATTGCTTAGGAGTTCTTCATTGAAAATTATAAGAGCCCTTGATATTAAAGGCGGTTGTAATATTCAGTTTGCCCTTAATCCTGAAAGCTTTGAATATATTGTTATAGAGGTTAATCCCAGGGTCAGCCGTTCCTCTGCCCTTGCATCAAAGGCAACCGGATACCCGATTGCCAGGTCAGCGGCCAAAATAGCAATTGGATTAAATCTTGATGAAATCAAAAACCCTATAACAGGAAATACCTACGCTTGCTTTGAACCCAGCCTGGACTATGTTGTTGTAAAAGTCCCCAGATGGCCCTTTGATAAATTCCAGACAGCCGATAGAAGCATAGGTACACAGATGAAAGCCACAGGAGAAGTAATGGCCATAGGACGCAACTTTGAAGAAGCTCTTCTAAAGGCTATAGACTCCCTTGATATTAAATTGAACTATCAACTTGGTCTTTTGCTTTTCGAGAATACACCTATAGAGACACTCATGGATTATATAACCCACCCCAAGGACGAATCTCTGTTTGCCATATTCAAGTTGTTGCAAAAAGGAATTCCCACGGGGAAAATACACGAAATAACAAAAATAGATTTGTTCTTTCTTGAAAAACTAAAAAAGATTGTAGATGTAGCAGATGAGATTCAAAATGCTGGAATTGCCTGGCTTGATTATGAATTATATCTCAAGGCAAAGAAGGTTGGTTTTGGTGATTCTTATATAGCCAATCTGGTTGGTGTTCCCCTTTCCGGCATTCTGGAGCTTAGGAAAAAGTATCCCATAAAACCGGTATATAAATTAGTTGATACCTGTGCAGGTGAATTCGAGGCTGTCACACCTTACTACTATTCGACATATGAACAATACGATGACATTGCTTATTCCGATAATGATAAAGTACTTGTAATAGGCTCCGGTCCAATAAGAATCGGTCAGGGTATCGAATTCGATTATTGCAGCGTTCATTCAGTTGAAGCATTGAGGGACATGGGTATTGAGTCAGTAATAATCAACAATAATCCCGAAACAGTAAGTACCGACTTTGATATTTCTGACAAGCTCTATTTTGATCCATTGACAGAGGAAGGAGTCCTTGACATCATTGAAAAGGAAAAACCTCTCGGAGTCATCCTGCAGTTCGGCGGGCAGACTTCAATAAACCTTGCGCACCCTCTTCATAACGCCGGTGTTAAAATTCTCGGCACACCAATGGAAAGCATTGACCTGGCTGAAAACAGGAATAAGTTTCTCGGCCTTCTGGATGAACTTGGAATTCCGATTCCTAATGGTAAAACAGCATTTTCATTTGAACAGGCGCGCATCATAGCTTCTGAAATTGGTTTCCCTGTTCTGGTACGACCAAGTTATGTTTTGGGTGGAAGAGCCATGGAAATCGTTTATGATGATAAAACACTTGAAGAATATATGGCAATGGCCACTGATATATCCCCTATTCACCCGATTCTCATTGATAAATACATAATGGGTAAAGAAATTGAGGTGGACGGCATATGTGATGGGAAGGATGTTCTGATACCCGGAATCATGGAACATATTGAAAGAGCCGGTGTTCACTCAGGTGATAGCATCGCCGTTTATCCAACAATAACAATTTCCGAGGACGTTAAGAAAACAATAACTGATTATTCAATTCAACTTGCACTTTCTTTGGGAACAATCGGTTTGTTCAACATACAGTTTGTTGTTGACAAAAACGACAGGGTTTATGTAATTGAAGTCAATCCAAGGGCAAGCAGAACCATTCCTGTTCTTAGTAAGATAACAGGAATACCAATGGTAAATACAGCAACGCAGGTTATCATGGGGAAAAAATTAGCAGATCTTGGGTATGGTACCGGTCTTGCTTTGGAGTCAGACTTCTATGCTGTTAAAGCCCCTGTATTTTCTTTCTCAAAAATCACCACCCTTGATACTTTCCTGGGGCCTGAAATGAAATCCACTGGTGAAGTAATGGGAGTTTCAAAAAATTACAGGGAGGCACTTTTCAAGGCCTTGCTTGCATCAGGGTTAATGATACCTTCATCCGGTAAAGTTATCATGAGCATAACAGACCGGGACAAGGCAGACTGTCTCCCAATCGCCGGAGCATTGAAAAAAGCCGGATACTCACTTATAGCCTCATCGGGAACTGCCGGTTTCCTTAACGAAAATGGTCTTCTTTGTGAAACTCTTAATGATGAATCTATAATCAGCGAGATAAAGAATGGCAATATAGCCCTTATGATAAATACCCCGACAAGAGGCAAGATGCCTGAAACAGATGGTTTTGCACTTAGAAGAACAGCCATAGAATATAATGTACCGTCTGTAACAAACCTTGATACTGCCGGAGCAATTTTAAATGTACTGGACTACTATTCAGATGGAATTGAACCCAACATTCATTCACTTGATTCATATTCACAATACAGGGGGAAGAGCAAATGATGCTTCTATTGGTATCAGACCGTTTTCCAAAGAAAGAAATACATAGATTATTCAAGCAAGCTGCTTATAAAGTAAAACATATGGGAGATAACTAATGCCGGTATATTCATTTACAGTAAAAAAGGCCAAAACAGAAGATGCCCGGGATATAAAAAATATCCTTAATGAAGCTTTCACAAAATATATGAAGGACACCGGGCTAAAGGGGAGCATGGAAGCTCTTGAAGAAACCGAGGCTCAGATAAAACTCGCAATAAAAAACACGGAGGTCTTCATAGCTCATGTAAATAATGTGCCTGTTGGAACCATCAGATTCGAAATTGATGGTGATGAGGCACACATATCCCGATTCGGGGTAAGACTTGACTACCATAATATCGGTATCGGTAAATCCCTAATGAATCTTGTTGATGCTGAAATGACAGCACTTGGGATAAAAAGAGCATATCTTTATTCTGCATCAGCCTATACTGACCTGATAAGATTTTATTACAGCCGTGGTTTTTATATTGAAAGTACATCAACAGACCGTGGATACATCCGGGCAAAACTAGTAAAAGAATACAAACCCAGATAACCTGCTTCTCGAGTAAACACCCTGGAGGTGTTTACTCGAATTGTGTTTTTGCGATGTATGAATTTGTTGTCAAGGGGTGTCAAATACTCCCATGAAAAGTATACTTTCGGTAGTTGTGTCCCTTATCGTATACATGAAAGGTCTGTCAGCAATGAATTCAGTGGGATCCATGACAGCAGTCAACGTTATCTCAACCGATGTGACTCCGGCCGCTTGTGTACCCTCTTCGTTTACATCTATAAATGTCTTGTGCCTGACTTCGCTTACAAATAAATCACCGGTTCCATTGATACCGCTTAGATTACAATTTGCTCCGAAGATATCCTTCATTCCAAGCCCATAAAGCACTTCATTCAATGTTTTCTCATATTCAGCTTTAAATTTAGGTATTGATACTATGACATCAGTCTTTTTAGTAAGTCCTTCTACCGCTTTTTTATAATCATCCAAAGCAAATTTTTCAATGAAATCACCAATGCTATTACCTTCGCCGGGAAGTATCAAATCCATGACCACTTCCCCCTCTCCATAAGGCAGACTGATTATTTTATAGTCATTTCCTTTGTAGTAAAGGGTATCGCTTTTATAATTCATCATGGCAATTTTACCTGTTGCTGTATTGTCAATGTAGAAATCAGTGCTATATGTTTTGTCAGGGTCAAAAGGTTGTTGCCAGTTTCCTTGGAAATATATACTGTTTAATAAAAACATTACCGTATTAGGATTTATGCTGTCTCCTACCATCTTCTCAATCTTGCCGTTGGTTGTTTTCTTTACCCAGTCATTGATGGTAGCAGCTGCATCAGGTTTATTAAAATCAAGTTCTTCTATTGCTGCGGCAAAATAATCTGAATTAACTTGCTTGAATAAGTCCAGGACATTGAAGTTTTCACGTATCCATATTGAGTTTGCAAGACTCAGCGTGATTCCTTCGTCTTCCCTGTTTAAAAGTGAAACCAGATATGCAAAACCTGAATTTATTTCTGCAGGATCAATACCCTTGAATTCAAGGGCATCCGTCAGCTCCTCGAGAGTATTCCCCTGTGCACCATTCATAACCATGGCAAGAGCTGTGGAAATGCTTGCAGGTGATATGAACATATTTCCCGAATCATCAACCTTATACATTTCCCGGAATATTTTAAATGCGAATTCCGAGTTACCATCGACTACATTGGTTCCGATACTATCGGCTTTAACAACCGGAATAATTGAGTTGTTTTCATTTCTCTCACTGACACATCCCGCAAGAAGACCGGCAGCCAGTAGAATCGAAATGCATATCAATAAAATTCTCCTGTACATTTTTCTTCTCCTTTTCTATGACTTGTAAAAGCTTGTGCGAATATTATACGAATTATAATATGATTTTGTTCCGTTTGATTTCAGTCAATCAAAGAAGCTGTGAATCCATCAGACTCAAGGACTTTCAATGCATTGTTTCGGTCTTCCATAGAATATAATTCAACAACAAGGACACCACCCACATCTTCCCGGCTATGTGTAACGTTGATATTTTTTATATTAAGATTGCTTTCTCCCAGCAATGCGGAAATGCGTGCAATGACTCCGGGTCTGTCAGCCACCTGGATGACAATCTGGAATTTTCCGGGAAGCAAACCTTCCCTCTCCCCTGATATAAGGTCCCTTGTATCCTTTGCCTTATTGAAAAATTCCTCGGTTTTCAGTGCATTCATACCGCTAATGTTATCCCTGGCAGAAGTTAACATATCAATAAGTTTGCTCAGTCCATCTGAAACAGCTTCCCTGTTGTTGAGTGTTATATCCCGCCATAAAGCAGGCTGTGATGACGCAATCCTTGTAATATCCCTGAATCCTCCTGCTGCAATCTGCCTGGCAAGCCCCACTTCCTCTGATTCATCAAGTAAATTGACCAATGCTGCGGCTGTTACATGGGGAACATGACTTATCAAAGCTACTGCTTTATCATGGGTTATATAATCTGTTATCAATGGAATTGCTCCTATTGATTCCGCTAAAGTGCGAACTTTTTCAACAGCCCCTCTGTCATTTTCATCATCTATTATAAGATAGTATGCATTTTCGAACATATCTTCACGGGAGTAAGCATAACCGCTTCTTTCAGAACCGGCCATGGGATGTCCTCCTACAAATCTTATTTTACGATCTTGGTTTCTGATTGATTTTACGATATCTGATTTTGTACTGGCAGTATCTGTAATTATACATCTGCTGTGTGTATAACCTGAAATTTCCATGATCAGACCCGTGCATACCGGAACCGGTGCACAGACAATTACCATGCCGCATTCAGCCAGGTAATCACCGGGGGTATTATATCCTTCGTCTATTATGCCGGCGGATACAGCAGCCGAAATCTGGCTTGTATCAGGGTCAATACCAATTATCCTGCCCATTCCGGCCCTTAATCTAAGGGCTTTTGCGAGGGATCCTCCAATAAGACCCATGCCTGCTATTGCAATACAATTGTCATTCATCATTTCCACAACATTATAGCACATTACATCTGCAGTTTACTTTTCCGGCCGTGATTTCACTGAATGTAAAAGAGGTGATATCTTTTTATAAATCAAGGAGGTAAGTATTATATTTACAAGAACCTTGAAAATATTGAAAGGTGTAATTCCTATGACTACCAGGCTTCGCAGATCTACAATATGTCTGTTTGCAGAACTGCTCCATGAAATTATGTCTTCCATTGTATAGCCAAGTACTCTTGTGTACATCGGCAGAAGAAGATAATAGTTCAGTAATCCGGCCAATATAACCATTACTATGCCCCCGACAATCATACCGATAACAGCCCTGGCCTTTGTTTTCTTTTTTCTGTAAATAATTGCCGCTGGCAAAACAAAAGATATACCTATCAAAAAGTTTGCTGTTTCTCCAACCAAAAATGACCAGGAAGCAATAGCATGAATAATATTTTTTATAAATAAAACTGCAACTCCGGCCATGGGACCAAATGCGAAAGCAGCCAATAGAGCCGGTAAGTCACTGAAATCAAATTTGAGGAAGGGGGGAACAAGCGGCAATGGTATTTCCAGAAACATAAGAATAGCTGATACTGCCGACAGCATTCCTACCTTTGTAATCCAGTTGACCCTATTGTTTTTAATATTCATACGTTTTCTCCCATAAAAAAACTCCATCTTCAGGAGTACGACAAAAAACGCTTCTTTCATCCAGACTATACTGTCGGTACCGGAATCAAACCGGTTCAGCTTTCGCTCGCGGACTATACCGCCGGTCGGGAACTTCGCCCTGCCCTGAAGATTATTAACTTATTGGTATTATATGCCTGAAGAACAAATAATGCAAACCCCATCATTTAATTCAGAGAAATAGACCATGATTGTTTGTCATATTTCTGAGTTTACTATATAATGACAACAATATATAGTATCTTTATTAGGCATGGCTTATTGATTCTTAGGGGGAAAATAATGAAAAAATACAGAGAACTTGCAGCAGTTGTTATTTTAGTACTGTTTTTAGTTGCAGCAGGCTCCTTGGCCGTTATGTCATCATCGGCCTCCGTCCAGGCAGGGATGCTTCCACAAATATCAATTCCTTCGATATCTATCCCGCCGATAATACTTCCGATAGACTGGTTTACCCCGGCATGGCGTGAACTACAGACAGATTCAGGTGCCGGAAGTTTTACGAATCTTGCAGGTCTTGATACCAACGCAGAAAACATATTAGTCGTCGGCAGCACAGAAACAGATAATTATCAGCTTCGTTTCTTTGATGGTCAGGTTTGGTCCAGCAAAGATATTTCTTTTGTACCAACTTCAATTCAATGGGCCAACGGAAACAGTCCCGGTCTCTATGTAGCAGACAGCACCAGCAGTAACATATGGATGTCAGGTACTCCAATGTCAAGACTTAGTAACTGGATTAAAATTGGAAGCTACGGAACTGATTTGGGGAAATTCAATACACCAAGAGGAATGTTTGTTAGTTCATCAGGATATCTTTATGTTGTTGACAGCGGAAATGACAGGATTCAATACAGAACCAGTGGAACTTGGAATGTTTATACAACTTTTCCGGAGGATTCATATGTCTTTGACATGGTTCAATATGGAAAAATTACTTATGTAACAGACTATTCCGAAAATTGCATCTGGGTAAAGCATCCATTAATTCCGAATTGGACTAAGATTGAGGATGCAACCTATATAAATCACCCTACATATATTGATGTGGATTCAGAAGGCAATTTGTATTTTCTATCCTGGGTTGCAACTACCAGCGGAAATAATCGCTGTGTTGTAAAATACTCTGATGATGTTTTTTCTATATA
>CAYYXJ010000008.1:29700-30687 GCA_964475455.1 uncultured Clostridiaceae bacterium
TGTCCGGTAGAGTAGTCAAAAGAAAAGATGATATAAATGAACTCACCGGATTAACCATCAATGATTTTCAATTTCAACTGATGGAAGGTTGGACCGAGGCTGGTATTACTGTTGAATCTGATGTTGCAGAAGCAGAAATTATCACCTATCAAATGTGCCCTTATTCAACTGTTGAGGGTGATGGTATGCAACCTCTCGATTTTGGCGAAAATATTTTTCTGGTAACCTGCATTCCCGAAATCGGCGACTCAAAGGAATACACCATAACAATTACAAGGGAATTGTCTGATAATGCACTTTTATCCGGTTTAAGCCTTGATGCTGTTCCAATGGATGGATTCAATCCCAACATATTTGCTTATACAGGCATAAGCTTTCCATATGAAAAGGAAACAGTTGAATTGACAGCAACACCTCAGGATTCAAACGCAATTGTATCAGGCGCAGGAACCTTAACTCTGGATGAGGGAGATAACCTGATTATTATAAATGTTTTGGCACAGGATGAAGCAACAAACCAGCAATATATTGTCGCAATAAACAGAGCTGAAGCACCTGCATCATCAAGCCCTTCATCGAGCCCAACTCCGGTTCCATCTACGACACCCACGCCGACCCCTGTACCAACAACAGGCAGCACTGCCCCGAGCCCAACACCAACAACCTCACCTTCAACAACAACTGAATCAACGCCGACCCCCACTCCTTCATCAGAACCTGGCCCAAGTCCAACCCCAGGCAGTTCTGATGAACCAACGGCCACTCCATTGACTTCCACAGCTCCAACAAATACGCCCGTCCCATCTCCCTCAGGAGAACCTTTGGAAACTGATAATCCGGATATGGACAATGATGAAAATGGTGGTTTTGGAAATTGGATAAAAGAACATCCGGGAATAACTGCTGCTTCGGGAGTTGTCATCGGAGGAGCCTTAATACTTATTATTCAACAAACGGCTTTGTCGTAGCTGTTAGCTGTTAGCTGTT
>CAYYXJ010000008.1:30697-33245 GCA_964475455.1 uncultured Clostridiaceae bacterium
TTATTCAACAAATTATTAAAAAGAGGAAAAAGAAAAAATCATAAAATTTCATTGAAATGAAAAACGGTCCTCTTTCAAAGGCCGTTTTTTTTATTTCCACAGAGGTATAATACATATGTAGGTTTAATCAAATTTCCTGGATATATCAGGGGGGAAAACAATGATAAAGGGTAAGTTCCGAGGATTTATAGTTTTTACAACAGTTGCGTTGCTTTTGTTTGCAGCAACAACTGTTGTTTTTGCACATCCGGTACCATATCCCCCACCCACTCAGACATATGCACCTCTTCCTGAACCGGACATTCTTCCTTCAACGAATGAATATAAAGTAGAATATCAAATTTCAACCACCAATACTTTCGGAGGTATGGATTCAAACGGAACTTCAATCGCTGTTGGAATTACGGGAGCAGTACCCGGCATCAATTTTTATAATGGAGTAGATTGGATTAAGATTGATTTGGATTTTTCTCCGACCGGGATAGAATGGTCCAAAAGCAATGAGTCCGAACTATTTATATCAGATAACAACTCTGATAAAATCTTCAAATGTGAAAACTTCTCAAACGAAGAAGAAATATGGACTGAACTTGCAGGACCAGGTACAGCGCCGGGCCAGTTCAATGATCCCCATGGCATGTATGCAACCGACAGCAATATGCTTTATGTAGTTGATACCGGTAACAACAGAATACAGTTGTGGAACGGACTTGAATGGAATCTTGTTGAAAGCCCCCAATACTCTGAATTTATGGTTGATATCTGTATATTCGAAGACACTACATATATTTCAGACAACTCACAGAATTGCATATATTATAAAACCCCGGAAGAAACAGGTTGGAATGTAATAATAAACCCCACATATATAAACTATCCGTCATATATGGACATAGATGGAGATGGAAACATATATTTTCTAAGCTGGGTGATTTATCCTGAAGGTCCCAGAAAAAACATTGTCAGGTTATCCAATGGAAATTTTTCTGTATATGTTGAAACCGGCAGTGGTCCGGGTTTTCTAAATAATGAACCATCTTCAGAGGAACTGGCCATGACATATTATGACGGCCTGATTTATTGTGATAGCTCAACAGGTGAGATTTACAGGGAATTATGCGGTTACAATAGCCTGATGGAACTTTCAGTAAATGGTATACCGGTGGTACCTGATGAAAATGGGACTTCCTACGAAATTATCTTAGAAGATTCGGTTGATGAGTGTTTGATTGAGGCGATTCCCATATGCAGTGACGCTTTGATAAATGGAACAGGAACATTCCCTCTTTCATATGGTTCAAACGAGATTACCGTAACATGCACATCCATAACAGGGTTATCAAAACAATACAATGTAAATGTAATAAGAGATATATCCGGTAATGCCAAACTTTCAGGAATTTTTATTGACGGATTTCCCCTTGAAGGATTTGATCCTGATATATTCATATATAATAACATCGGCTGCTCCCTGGAGCAGGAATCCATGGTAATAACAGGACTTGCCCTCAATCCCGAAGCGAATCTTATAGGTGAGGGCACAATTCCCATGACCATTGGAGAAAATTCTGTTCTTTTGACGGTAATATCCCAGAATGGTATCAATATTCACAATTATCTTCTGAACATTGTCAGAAGTGATGCAGAAACTGAAGAAACACCGTCTTCGTCACCTGAACCCTCTCCAATTGCATCAGGAACACCAAAACCGGATTCATCACCATTTCCTATACCAACAGACGCTCCTGATGTGCCATTGATTGTTGATCCCACAAGTACTCCGCCGATAGACCGCACCCCCACACCTACACCTGATTTTCGCACTCCAAACCCATGGCAGGAAAGCTATGATAAAGAGATGGAAAAGGAAATGGAAAAGAGCTTTGATCAAGGTAATTTGATGCAAATAATCATTGCAGCCATTGCTGCAATAGCGGCAGCATTTTCTGTACTGGGCTATCTTTATTATAGAAAAAAGAAAAGGAAAAGAGATTGATTCAAACTGACTTGATCAGCTTAGTCAATGAAGCAGTAAAATTCGCATTCTCATCAGAAGTACGCTTTTTAATTTTTGTAAACTTACCGCCTTTTCTACGGTTTTCTTTTGCCATATGCCTTTTTGCAAGAAATGAATCAATGTTGAAATCAGTATAGATAATCCCGCTGTTTCCAAGTGCTTTGGCACCTTTGGACAATGCCATAGCAGCAACTCCGTAATCACCTGTTATGATAATGTCACCGGTCTTTGATATATTAACGATCTTAAAATCCGCGGAGTCGCTTCCCTTGTCCACTGTTATTACCCTTGAATATCCGTCAGAAATCACATGGGATGTGTCACACACCATGATAACCTCAATACCATTTCTTTTTGCAGTTTTAATAATTTCATTCTTAACAGGGCATGCATCTGCATCAACAATAATTTTCATAACAAGATTATATCAGTCATTATGATATAATCAATGCGTCAATATTTTCGGGGGTAGTATATGAAGTTTTTACATATAGGTTGTGGAAATATAAGTAATTCATGGATTTCAGTTCT
>CAYYXJ010000009.1:0-8301 GCA_964475455.1 uncultured Clostridiaceae bacterium
ATATTTGACACGTTATCCCAGGGATGTTGTGCAGAATTATCTAATTTGGCCGTTTCCGGTTATTACATACTTGTAAGATGTGAGTTCCTTAAGTCCCATAGGACCTCGGGCGTGGAGCATCTGGGTGCTTATGCCTATTTCTGCTCCCATGCCGAATTCACTGCCATCTGTGAATCTGGTGGATGCATTGGCATATACAGCGGCTGCATCAATTTCATTTTGGAATCGAGTTGCTTTGTTTGAATCTGTTGTAATTATAGCTTCAGAGTGTCCTGTCCCATGGGTGTTTATGTGTTCTATTGCTTCATCTATACCCGAAACAATTTTAACTGCCATAATATAATCCAGGAACTCTGTATTAAAATCTTCCGAAGAAGCCTTTATTGCATCAGGAAGTATCTTAATGGTTTTTTCACAACCACGAACTTCAACATTAAATTTACCCAATCCTTCATAAACAGCGGGAAGAAATTCATCTGCAATGTCTTTATCAACCAAAAGCACTTCTGCCGCATTACATACACTTGGTTTGGATGTTTTTGCATTAACTGTAATATTGACTGCCATCTTTATGTCTGCATCCTTGGATACATATACATGACAAATACCGATGCCGGTTTCAATCACCGGAACCGTTGAATTTTTGACAACTTCATTTATCAATGAAGCACTTCCTCTTGGAATCAGTACATCAATGTAATCATTCAGTTTCATCATGGCAACAGCCGTTTTCCTGTCTGTGTCTCTAATCAGCTGAACACAGTCAGCCGGGAAACCGATTTTTCCCAAAGCCTCCCGCATGATGTCTACAACGGCGATATTGGAATTCAACGCCCTGCTCCCGCCTCTTAATATAACGGAATTACCTGTTTTCAGACACAAGCCCGCAGCATCGGAAGTCACATTGGGCCTGGCTTCATAAATTATTCCGATGACACCAAGGGGAACCCTTCGCTTTTCAATTTTCAATCCATTGGGTCTGTTTATGATTTCCAGTGTTTCTCCGATTGGGTCTTCCAATGACGCCGCATCTCTTAATCCCTTTGCCATTCCATTGATTCTATCTTCATTGAGTTTTAATCTATCCAGAAATGCAGCAGACACACCTTCACCGGAAGCATTGACCAGGTCTTTTTGGTTCCCTGTTAAAATTGTTTTTATATTTGCCTCCAGTGCTTCAGCCATGGCAATCAGTGCATTATTTTTACTATATGTATCTGTACTGGCAAGAAACTTTCCTGCAGATACAGCCTTTTCTCCCAATTCTTTTAAATAATCCATTTATACCTTTCCTGCAAAAAGGGTTCCGATTTTTTCCCCCTTGATTATGCCCTCTATGTTATCCATATTACCACCGTTGGCAATAACAACATTGACATTGTTTTCCATACATAACTTCGCGGCGTTTAATTTCGTAATCATACCACCGGTTCCACGTATACTTCCGTTGCCACCGGCAAAACGTTCTATTTCTCCGTTGATATCTGTAACTGTTTCAAGAATCATCGCCTTCGCATCTTTTCTTGGATCACTGGTGTAGAATCCATCTATATCCGATAGGATAATAAGCAGATCTGCCTTTGTAAGTATTGATACCAATGCTGCCAACATATCATTTTCACTGAATGTGCTGCTTTCATCAAATTCCAGCTCCTCTGTTGAGACCGAGTCATTTTCATTAACTATTGGTATTATCTTTTTTTCTATCAGACTATCAAAAGTATTTATTGCATTGATTCTCGATATATCATGTGCAAAGACATCCCTGGTTAGGAGAATCTGCCCGACGGTTATACCGAATTCTGAAAATATCTTCGAATAAAGATGCATAAGTTCTGTCTGCCCAACAGCCGCAATTGCCTGTCTCTCAGTGACTTGGGCAGGACGCTTTTCAATGTTGAGTTTTCCCATACCTATCCCGACAGCTCCTGATGACACAAGTATTATTTCCTTGCCCATGTTGGAAAGGTCCGATAGTTTCCTTACCAGCTTTTCAATGCTGCCCAGATTTACTTTTCCATTGTCATACGTTAGACTTGATGTCCCAACTTTGATTACTATTCTGTCTGCGGTTTTTATTTTACTTCTCATATCAATTCCGTTTTTTTATTTATTCTATCCTTGATTTGATACCTTAGCAAGTTCAATGTTTCCTGCGACTCCAAACTTGTCGCCCATAATAGCAACGACGCCCAATATATTTTCAATGCCCATGGCAAAATCGAGTGCCGTTCTGATATCATCCGGTGTTTTGATGATGTTACCTGCAGCTGTTGCCACTGCATCAGCCAAAGCTGTATCCTTTGAAATCACCGTAACTGCATCAGCCCGACCAAAACTAAGTGAATGTCCTACTGTTCCTGAGGATGTACATATCCCAACAGGGAACTGTTCCCTTATAATTTTAATTGCTATTTTATTTGAGAGGGGTGAATCACCTGCAAAAATCCCTATTGCCCTGGTCTTGTCTGAGGCAATATATATATCACCCCCATTTTCTACAAACACCTGGTCAGATTCCCCTGTCAGTGCTTCCCCGACAAACTGGGATATAGTCCCTGCAACGGCTGCCATTGGGCCTGTGCCTGCCGCCTTGCCGGCTTTTATCATTTTTTGAATCATTACATGCGCAGACTCATCCATTGAAACCGGCTCAAGTGCAACGGCAAACCCCGGGTGTTTATCTATGTAATCATTCAATATGCTTCTTGCTTTTCTGACTTTTGAAAGAGCCAACGCCGTTAGATCTTTTGTGCAGCCTATCTGCAGGTCTGTCTGTCCGACACACACATCAAACATAACAAGCTCATTACTGAACAAATTTCTATAGGATCTTCTCTGGTACATATCATCCCCGGACTTCTAAAACTCAGTACTTATTATCCTCAGCGGACATGCTTTGATGCACAATTCACATACAAGACATTTATCCTTGTCGAAATTAAGCTTATTGTCCTTATCCATTGTCAACGCGGCAGAAGGACAAACAGCTGTGCACGCTCCGCAGTGAATACATTCATCTTCTTTTCTAATGATTGATTTATTGTACAATTTATAGCGCACACCTACTGATTCTATATATTCCAGGGCTTCCCTGACTGCCTTTGCACTACCTGTCAACTCGGCTATAAGTGTGCCTTCGCTGTTATAACTGATATCTGCATGAAGAATATTAAATACAATGCCATACCTTGAAATAACTTCAGACATCAACGGCTTGCTTATCCATTTCCTTGGAAAATGTAATTTAACTTTAACTTTTTTCATTATTTCATCTCCCTTATTTCAAGCTTATTGACCTTGTTTTCAAGCGGTAATGGTGCAACTGCTTCTGTAAGGAGAAAATCACCTTTTAAAATCCATTCCTTTAGAATATCTGCTATTTCCCGCGCCTTGCTAATACTTGATAATGGCGCAGTCTTCACATTTTCTCCCCTGAATTCCACACTTCCGCTTTGTAATTGTTCATAAGTATATATTTCTGTCAGTTTTGTCTGTCCGCTCTTATCAACCAATGCAGTTTTTATTTCACTGTTCCGCACAGCTGTATGTTTCAGCATTTCCACATCCAGTATCGGGATTGGAATTCCTATACCGACAAACAGGCTGACACCATATTTTTCGTAAACAGCAGCTCTGATAAATTTATCTGACATACCCCTTAGATCCCCTGAAACTGCTATTGTTCCGGCAAGACTAACCGGAACACCATTTTCTCCCCTGGCTTGTTCCGGATTATGCTGTGTTCCCTGCCATGTCACATATCCTTCACCACCGCCGAGGAATATTCTTGTACCCAGTCCTATGGTTCTGTAATATGGATCATTCAGAAGCGGGCTCAGTTCCCCGGCCGTTGAGTAGGTTATATTACCGAATTCCGGAAGCAATGTTCCCATGTAAGTATATATTGTTTTTCCGGTGGAATTTGTTGCTGCCGGATAATTCTGGTAAGCATTCCTCGGATTATACATATAAATCTGATTGACATTATATTTATTTATGGTTGTTTCAATACTTTTTCTCGGATAACAGTCAGTTCCGTCAGCAAAAGCCTTCAGCCTTACATCCTTGCCTGCAGCAAGTTCCTGGATTACATGACCTCCGCCGTATTCCATGCCTTTTGTAACCGAAACTTCTGTTGCTCCGATATAAGCATCTACAGCTGCCAAACCGGCATAAGCAGGGACATCATTCAATGTAACTGTCTTCATTTTTATCGGAGGGTCAGAGTGACCGAAATTAATAAAAACTCCTGATGAGCACATAGGTCCAAAGGTCCCCGTAGTTACTACATCCACTAGTTCAGCAGCTTTTTCGTAGCCCTTGTCATCGACAATTCCGATGATTTCTTCGGCCGTTGCCACTACTGCTTTTCCGTCTTTGAT
The DNA here is from genome assembly GCA_964475455.1 of uncultured Clostridiaceae bacterium. Classification (GTDB taxonomy): domain Bacteria; phylum Bacillota; class Clostridia; order DUPQ01; family DUPQ01; genus JAFGQE01. Next base: position 4,386 of record CAYYXJ010000009.1, read on the forward strand.
TCTTTGGTTGATTTCTGCAATTGTTTTCATCAGCACCCTCCTTTTCAAAAAGATTGATTTTTAGATTTGTTCAAGTATAAAGCAAAGCAAATAAATTGTAAAATACTATTTTGTCATTAATGTTAATATATTTTACTGCCAATCATTCACTGAATATTTATACCAAAGTAAGAACAATGGCCATTAATCCTGACAAAAACAAGATCACAAGTACAATTTTTTTAAAAAACCCTTCATCGAATTTATGCGATAGAAAATTACCAAGGAAAGTTCCGCCGATGGCTGCAGGCAGCAGATATAGTGCATTCATGGCTATGGGTCCGGTCAGCAAGCCGCTTGTAAAAAGATTTAAACTTCCTGCGAATCCTATAACCAGAAAGAATATTGATAAATTGGCTCTGAACGAGTCCTTTGATTCATCCTGGTTCTGAAGAAACAGAACAATGGGTGGTCCTCCGAATGATATAGCCCCGTTGGTCATACCGCTTATGAAACCGGCTACTGCGTAAGCCGGAATTACTTTCTTGAACTTAACCCGAATACCGGTTGCAAGAATAACTGCACTCATGATAACGAAAATCCCCATAATGATTTTAAGTTCACGTACCGGGGTTATTTTTAATAGCTGGACTCCCGCTATACTTCCTAAAACTCCTGCTGTAATAAGAGGAAGGACTTTTTTTATGTGAGCATTCCTATATGTTTTGATGACCATTACTATGGCAGAAAAAAATCCCATCAGAATCATTATTATAACGGTTTCATCTGCCGGTAGAAAAAGTGCAATAAGAGGGGCAGCAATCAAAGCCCGGCCAAATCCGGCAACACCTTGTACAGCTGCAGCTAAAAAAAGAATAACCATTGCAATTAATATATAAGGATCCAAATTTCCCCCAAAACATCAAAATATTAGCAAAAGGGTCTCCCAAAGGAGACTCTTTTTTTATTCATGGTTCCCAATCGCTATATCCAGAACCTGGTCCATGGACTTTACGGGAATTATATCAAGTGAATCTATAACTTCTTTATGTATCTCAGCCAGATCACTTTTATTCAGTTCGGGTATTATAACCGTTTTCATTCCTGCACGTCTTGCAGCCGTGAGTTTTTCCTTCAGACCGCCTATGGGCAGAACCCTTCCCCTGAGGGTAATTTCTCCTGTCATTGCCACATCCTTATTTACAGGATTTTTTGTGAGGGCGGATATTATTGCAGTAGCCAAAGTTATTCCTGCAGAAGGACCATCCTTGGGCACCGCACCTTCAGGCACATGGACATGTATGTCCAGTTCCTTGTAAAAGTTTTCATAAATACCCAGTTTTTCAGCCCTGGACCTGATATAACCATATGCAGCTTTGGCGGATTCTTTCATTACATCACCCAGCATTCCGGTTAATTCCAGTTTTCCCGATCCCGGCATAATGTTCACTTCTATTGAAAGAGTATCCCCTCCTACAGAAGTCCATGCAAGACCACGGGCAATGCCGATTTCATTTTTTTCAAGCGCCATTTCATAATTATATTTTCTTGGCCCGAAGTATTCCTCAATATTTCTGTTGCTTATACTTATGGACGATACGTTTTCCTCAACAAGCTTTGTAACTGCTTTCCTGCAGACTGACGCTATTTCTCTTTCCAGATTTCTTACTCCGGATTCCCTTGTATAGCTGTTTATAATATCCACAAGTGCACTGTCCGAAATTTTCAATTGACTTTTTTTCAGACCGTGTTTTTTCATTTGTTTTGGAATCAGGAATTTTCTGGCAATATTTTGCTTTTCTTCCCCTGTATATCCCGAAACATATATTACTTCCATCCTGTCAAGAAGTGGCCTGGGAATTGTATCGGTGCTGTTTGCAGTTGTAATGAACATAACCTGTCTGAGATCCATAGGGACCTCCAGATAATGGTCACGGAAAGAATAGTTTTGTTCAGAATCAAGTACTTCAAGCATAGCTGATGCAGGGTCTCCTCTGAAATCACTGCTCATTTTTTCAATTTCATCAAAAAGCACCAGGGGATTCATTGAACCGGCCTGACTGATTGCTTTGGTTATTCTGCCGGGCATAGAGCCCACATAAGTTTTTCTGTGCCCTCTTATTTCGGCCTCATCCCGGACTCCGCCGAGAGACATTCTGACATATTTTCTATTAACTGCCTCTGCAATGGATTTTACAATGGAGGTTTTTCCAACACCCGGAGGACCAACCAGACAAAGTATGGGGCTGTTGAAGTCTTCAGCCATCTTTCTTGAGGCAATGTACTCTATGATTCATTCTTTTACTTTATCAAGTCCGTAGTGGTCCCTTTCCAGGATTTCCCTGGCTTTTGCAGGTTCTAATTTCTCTTCGGTGGTCTTATCCCACGGAAGATTAAGAAGCCACTCTACATATGTCCTTGAAACCGTTGCTTCTGCAGAAATGGGACTCATTCTCACAAGCCTTGATAATTCCTTCTCTGTTTTTTCCCTGACTTCATCAGGGTAAACATGCTCTTCAAGTTTCTGATAATACTCAGAGATTTCATCGTCTCCTTCAATTTCAGATTCCCCAAGTTCTTCCTTTATTATCTTAAGCTGTTCCTTTAGATAATATTGCTTCTGCATTTCATCAATCTGACCTTTTACCTTTGATGAAATGTCTTTTTCCAGTTCAAGAATCTGAATTTCACTATGAATGATCGGCAGGAGTTTGGTCAGACGTTTCAAACTGTCCTTCTCCTCAAGCAGCTCCTGTCTCTGGCTGGTTTTCAGATTCATGCTGCCTGCTATCAAATCTGATAATTTATTGGTATCCTCTGTAGTAATTATTGAAAATACAGTGTCAGGGGATATTCTGCCGGCAAGTGCTGCATAGGACTCAAAAGCTTCTATGGCTTTCCTTCTCAGGGCTTCTTCCCGATCAGAGGGTATTACAGGAAGTGTAACCTCCGTCTTTATTATGGTTCTGAAAAAAGGTTCCGAGGATTCAAAGGAAACAATCTCGCCTCTTTCTACGCCTTCAACAAGCACCCTGACTGTCTTTCCGGGAAGTCTGAGCAACTGCTTGACCCTTGAAATTGTACCGGTTATAAATATGTCTCCCTCAGAAGGTTCCTCCATCATGGCATCCTTTTGTGTGGTCAGAAAAATCAGCTGATTGTCTTCCATGGCACTTTCCAGTGCAGCTATGGACTTTTCCCTTCCCACATCAAAATGTATGGTCATATGGGGGAATACTGTTATTCCTCTCAGTGGAATCATCGGGTATATATCTTCAATGTAATTTTTTTCTTTCATTCTCTCTCCCTGTGGTTAAAAAAACAGGTTACTACCTGTCTGATATGCTCTGGAAACATCAATTAAAAATATCATTTCCGGCCCTTACACATTATATTGACGCTCCTGCAAATTGTCAAATCAACAAACAGCACCTATTACGTTCTATTTTTTATCTTCATTCATGTATGTTATGGCTTTTTCGAAACTCTCTCCTTTTTTTATCAGATTCTCATCAGCTGTAATATTCATCTTACCATATCTTACCCGTTCATAGCTTTCAGTAAACTCTGAAAACCCCATTTCCGTAAGTTTGGAACCATTTTCAGCAGCTCTTACCTTTGCCAGGATTTCCTCAGGTGTATCGCTGGCTTCAATGGAAATATTCCTGTGATAAAGTCTTTCAAGAACAAATCCATATAAGTACCGTATTTTGTCTGATGCAATGGGAATCTTACCCAGCTCCCTGAGATTATAGTAAAGTTTCCTTTTCCTGGTTCTTAAACTGCTGTTGTTTCTTTCTTCTTTTACTATTTCTGTTTCTTCAACATATTCATCAGATGAGTTCCTGGTTTCGCTGGCTTTTCTATTGTAGCTCAGTCTCATACTTTCCCGAATTTTTCTAACAAGCTTGACTATAAACCCGATTATGGCAATCAG
>CAYYXJ010000009.1:8311-32665 GCA_964475455.1 uncultured Clostridiaceae bacterium
ACATAGGGCAGCAAAAAGAGTAAACATCAGAACTTTCATAAAGACTTCCACCCAGGCAGGACGAACAATTGCTTCACCTTCAATCAAGTCATCAATCTTCTCAAGAGGCTCTCTTTCCATGGACGGAATGTCTACAATAAGCCAATCTGATATTTTTTCCAGAACCATGAAAAACCAGACAATGAATCTTTCAACCATCTCCCTTGTTACAGTAACAAGTTTTCTGAAGTTGAACAAAATCAAATAAATGCTGTAATATGCTGATATCATTATGTCGTTCTTGACTCTGATTTTTCTGCTGTCTTCAATATTTACTGATTTCCTGAAGAAAATTATAGAATCAAGCTGCATTCTGTTGATAAAAAGAAGATATGTATACAAATACAAGGAACCTGCCATCCAGGCAAGTCTTATGGCTTGCTCTGAATTATTCATATAGTATGAATAAATAAGCAGTAACCCGATTGGAACAATTCCGCCATAAAGCAAATTCTTGGTAACACTTTCCCTGTAGTCAAAAATTCCATTGGTAATACCCATAAGGAAATTGAAACCAAGTATTAGGCCCGCTACGATGGCAAAGCCAACACCGATATGCATATTTGTAAGGAATGCCGTTAAAACTGCAAAACCTGAAATAAGATATGCAGGTTGACTGGTTATCAGAATTTCACCCTTTTGATTCCTCGATACAATATCCCTTCCCTTTTTCAGGAAGAACTCTGTAAGTATCATTCCGGAAATGGTTCCCGCAACTATATATATGAAAGCAATGATTAAATTGATCCATATATTGGTTTTTGAACCGGCAAACTCCAATAACGCTGCAGACAGGCCACCGGCAGATGCCGTCACAGCCATCAGGGGAATGATCTTTCTAATGATTTTATTCTTTTCATTCATTGAGGTAGTTCCCCTTCGGTTTTCCATGGTGTTCTTTTCATATAGAAAATATCCAGGTCCGGATATTGATTGCCTTCACTGTTTCTGGTATCAAGCACAAGTATTTTCACCGTATTGTCGAGAAAGGCAAGCCTTCTGGCTTCATCTGCTATTTCATCACAAATATATGATGTAACTATATATATCTGTGTATCCCTTATCTTTTTCTCAAGCATGGACATATAAATGGCGAAATCCCTTATATTTTTCATGCGTACCTGTGCCAGTTTGTAAAGCATATGCTTCATGTGTTCCTGACCGGTACCTGATTCAGTCAGTATCATACTGCCTTCATCATCATGAGTGCATGCATTGCTTCCATATCTTATTGGTACTGCCTGCAGATATCCCCGGTTCAATATTGATGAAGAAACCTTGATTGCAAGTTCAATGGCATCCTTGTTCTTTACAAAATCAAATTCCTCATAATCAGACTGTACATTCATCAGTACCGTAATTCCTACCTTGGTAGTAAAATCATTTTCATTTACCATAAGGCCACCGGTCCTGGCGGTTGCCTTCCAGTTTATTCTGTTTATTGCATCTCCGGGCACATAGCCCCTTATTCCCTTTACAATGAATGGGTCATCAAGTATAAATCTTTTTACTACAGCATCTCCTAAAATATCCTTGGTAGAGAAAAACATTTCATCTATTCTTACCGTTCCAGGATATACCACAAGTCGTTTATTAACCGGTACAGCCTTGGATTCCGTAATAAGTCCCAGGATATCACCGCATGTTACCGTTGCATTGTCAATATCAAATACTCCGCGCTTGGTACACTTCATGTGCCACCGGCGTTTTGTTTTTTGATATGCCTTCAATACAAATCCACTGGTGACAAACCTTCTCTCATCAACCACTGATGAGCTCGCACCGGCGAATTCCAGCCATTTGGAAGAATGTATGTCAGCTTTAACCCATGGAACCGGAAAAGGTTTTTTATTGTAGATTTCCTCATCAACAAACATATCCTCTCCCTCATAGGCTTCGAATTTACTGAATGTAAGCGAATAGTGCAAACCTCTTTTTAAAATAAGTTTGAAAAATATGATTTCTATCATAAAGAAAATCAGCAGGAGAAATGCAACTATTACTATTTCCATCAGTCTGTCCTTTCAACCTCTTCAGTTGGCGCCTTGACTGATGCAAGAATCTCTCCCATGGCCTTGACTGAACCCAGTGTGCCGGATGACAGAGCATGACCTTTCAACATAATTCTGTGAGCCGAAACGGAAACCGCCACAGCCTTGACATCTTCAGGAGTTACGAAGTCTCTTCCTTTGATGGCTGCATGAGCACGGGCTCCTCTCATAAGGGCCAGACTTCCCCTGGGACTTAATCCAAGAGATAGGCTGGAGCTTGTTCTTGTTGCTTCAACAATGTCAATGATATATTCCTTGATGACATCACTGACCAGTACCTGGTTCAATGCGCCCTGGGCTTCAAGCAGTTCATCTGCTGTTGTTACATGTTCCAGGTTTTCAAGGGGTTCCTGGCTTTCGAACCTGTTCAATATAGCTATTCCCTGGGCTTTATCGGGATAACCAAGGGACAATCTCATGAAAAATCTGTCCATTTGGGCTTCAGGCAGAGGAAATGTTCCTTGTGTTTCCAGCGGGTTCTGAGTTGCAATTACAAAGAAAGGCGCTTCTAGTTTTCTTGTGGTTCCCTCAACGGTGATCTGGCGTTCTTCCATACATTCAAGTAATGCTGATTGAGTTCTCGGAGTGGCCCTGTTAATTTCATCTGCAAGAACAATATTTGTAAAAAGAGGACCTTCCCTGAAATCAAAGTCTGCTTCCTTTTGATTAAATATGCTCAGACCGGTAAGGTCAGACGGAAGAAGGTCCGGTGTAAATTGAATTCTTCTGAAATCGCAGTTGACTGACTTTGACAATGCCTTTGCAAGAACAGTTTTCCCAAGACCGGGTACATCCTCAAGCAGAACATGACCTGAGCAAAGAAGGGTCACTAGAACCAGATCAATTACATCTTCCTTGCCGATTATGACCTTTGAAATATTTTCCCGTATTTTTTCGGAAAATCCCATTATTTTTTCTGCATTCATTAATTTGCTCCTTATATCAATTATTCTGTTCCAACAGGTCCAGAATCAGTGTTTTTGTACTGTCAGTTAGTTTACTGCTTTCAGGTAGGCTGACAAACTCAGGAGCTTGTCCGTTTATGCCTTCGGAAAAGATACTGTTGGTTCCGAAGTGAATGGAGGCAGCAATATCAGAATCCCCCTCTTTGTACCAATACAAGATTCTTTCGTCATCTGTATTTAAACCCAATTCAGGCAAATATTGTTCCAGGTTATTGAGTGCGCCTTCATACGAAAGGAATTTTGCCATGTCTTCAGTCAAGATTACAACATCTGCCTCGCCTGCCTGAAAATAACCGAACAATTTATTCATACTTTCTTCAGACAGTGAACCGTCTGCAGAATCTGCCTGCATAAGCACATAATCAACGAGAACTTTATCAAGATCAAGAAGTTCCTCGTAATATGTAGACATTATTTCCTGGTCCCGAATATTCAATGAACCAATCATAACAATTGTGTAATCATATCTAACCTTACCGAATATAATCATTGCAAGAACGGTTATTACAACAGCTGCCACAGCTATTCCATATACCAGACTTCTTTTGTAGTGGTAGAAAAAATTCTCAATCTTTTTTTTATTGATTCCCTTTTCCGTATATACCGGATCCGGCTGAAAATTACCCCAGTGGATTCCCATCAATGTATCATAGGCCTTTGTAACCTGATCTTCATCAAATGAATCATCAAATTTAGCCCTTCTCATGAAGTTTTCATATTTCTTTTTGATTTGTTCCGACGTTGCAGTCGAATCAAGCTGAAGGATTTCAAAGGCCTGCTCTTTCGTCATATTATCCATGGAAAACACTCCTTCCTTAGAATAAAAGTATATCATCTAACAATGACCTTAAATATGAACAAATTGTAAAAACTGCATTCACATATGTCAAAGATACACTATACCATTTCAAGATCGGAAAGAACTCGGGAAGCAAGTTCTGATTCTGCGACATCACAGCTGTCAGAATCTTTCCTCAGCTTATATTCAACCATTCCCTCAGAAGCCTTCTTGCCTATGGTTATTCTTATGGGAATTCCGATTAAATCAGCATCATTGAACTTAACACCGGCTCTTTCTTTTCTGTCATCCAAAAGAACTTCTATACCCATTGAACGCAGTTTTGTGTAAATTCTTTCAGCCATTTCCATTTGTTCATCCACTGATGTATTAACTGGAATGACAATGACCTTATATGGAGCTACTCCGATCGGCCAGATTATACCTTTTTCATCACAATTCTGTTCAATTACGGCTGCCATGGTCCTTGCCACGCCGATTCCGTAACTACCCATGATCATAGGTTTCTCCTTGCCGTTTTCATCCAGGAACCTGCACCCGAGGGCTTGTGAATATTTTGTTCCCAGCTTAAATATATGTCCTACTTCAATACCTCTGTCAATTTTTACAGGTTCTTTGCAAACAGGACATTTATCGCCTTCTACAATATTTCTAATATCAGCAAATTCGTCAATGCTGCAGTCACTTAAGTTCACATTTATATAATGATGATCTGTCTCATTGGCTCCTGTTATGAAATCAGCCATATGTTTTACCTCAAGGTCAGCAATTACTTTTATCTTCAGCCCTGCAGGACCTGCAAATCCAACAGCTGCACCGGTAACCTTTTCTATGGTTTCCGGGTCTGCCATTTCAAGGTCTACACAACCAAGAAGATTTGTAAGTTTAGTTTCATTTAATTCCCTGTCACCTCTTACAACAGCTGCTATCACCTGGTCATCTGCTTTATATATAAGGGTCTTGGCAAATAGTGTCGGATTACAGTTGAAAAATCTGCAAAGGTCTTCTATGGTTCCAACATCGGGAGTATATACTTTTTCTATGTCTTTGCATCCGGCAGCTACATCATCCGGTTCAACACACTGTGCTTTTTCATCATTTGCGGCATATCCGCATGAGTTACAATATGCAATTGCGGCCTCTCCCACTATGCTCTTAACCATGAATTCTTCTGAACCGGAACCGCCCATGGCACCGGAGTCGGCCTGTACAACGGTATAATCGAGACCGCATCTGTCAAAAATTGCACAATATGCATCATGCATCTTTTTATATGAAATATCAAGGCCTTCTTCATCAGCATCAAAACTGTAGGCATCCTTCATTATGAATTCCCTGCTTCTCATGACACCGAACCTGGGCCTGATTTCATCCCTGAATTTTGTTTGAATCTGATAAAGTATCTGCGGAAGTGATTTATAAGATCTGACTTCATTTCTTATACTGACTGTAAAGGATTCTTCATGGGTTGGGCCAAGGCAGAATTCACGGCTGCTGCGATCCCTCAGTTTGAACATTTCAGGCCCAAAGACTTCCCAGCGTCCGGACTCCTTAAGTACTTCTGCAGGAATCAATGCTGACATATGAAGTTCCTGTCCGCCCTGTGCATCCATTTCTTCACGAATAATATTTTCAATATTTCTAAAAACCTTATAACCCAGAGGTAGAAAATTGTAAATTCCGGACGCAAAACGCCTTATAAGACCGGCCCTTATCATAAGCTTGTGACTTTCAATTTCTGCCTCTGCGGGCACTTCTCTCAATGTTGGAATAAAAAGTTTTGAATATCTCATTTCTGCCTCCAAATGTATTATTTGTTAAATCATCAATAAAAAATCGTCCCATATATAATATACGGGACGATTGAATCGCTGTACCACCCTCCGGAGTTCCGGGTACGGACCATAACGCTGTCCTGCGCATTCCTCGAAGGTGGGAAGAAGACTGTTCGGAGCTTGCACCATCCCCCGTCGCTGATAATATGTCCCCGTATTCTTTTCATCAGAATGTTTCTATTGCATATGAATGATAATACACTTGAATATCAATGTCAACATGGGTTGCATGCTAGCGCCTGTGTATCGGGGAATGAAAATCGTTCCGGGTGAATCCTGCTTTTTCAAGCATATCCGATGCTCTTTGCAAATCCAGGTTATAAAATTCATTATGGCAGTCTGAACCGATGGAAAAGCTGACACCCAGATCCTTCATATCTAAAAGGAAATCAATATACTGGGATATAAACTTCTGCGAATAGTTTTTAGACAGAAGCATTGCTGCGATGTTTACTTCCATAAGCTTGTTGTTATCAATACATGCATTTGCAAATTCCCTGTGAATATAGTCCGGAATCATGGCAAAATCCTCAGTCCAACCGTTCTTAAGGTTTCCAAAATACCACCATGGGTGTGCCACGATATCAACCAGCGGATGTTCGGCCAGAAACATGTTCTGTCTGTGATAATCCCAAATAATATCCTCTATTGAATTTCCGGCATAAAGTGTCCAGTGTGTTCCGCCAACAACATATTCTATTGAATATTTTTCAATGAAGGCTTCATCAATTGCCAATGCCGGATTACAACCGGCAGGTCCTCCTTCGCGTATACCGTAGGTTATATCACCTTCATAATCATTGTTCTTGATTTTTTCCAGTTCCCATTCAGATACGCTGCTTACCTCAACACCGAAATGAAAGTGTTCATTCTTATTATTTAAATACGATTTCCTTGATTCAACTATATCAGGATAATTGTATGGGGTATGTATATGATCGGTAATTCCGTAGTCCAAAATTCCAGCTTTGGCAGTCCCCTTTACCAAGTCGGACATCATCATACAGGCACCGTCGCAAGAATGGGTACTATGAATATGCCAGTCATCATTAAATATCATAATCATCATTCTCCTGCTGCATCGGCAAGCGCTTGTCCGGCTTTATAGCAATCCTGCAGAACTTCCTCAGTAGGCGTATAACTGGCCTTTACCGGATCGCATACCTGTATGAGTTTAGCTTTTGTCAGTGTATCCGCTATATGAGCCGGAGCTTCCCCGCTCCACCCGAAGCTTCCAAAGCTTACAAAAGGTTTTCCCTTCATTTTGTGAGCTGCAATTTCATGGGTAAGGGCAACTATGGAAGTAAGTGCATTGTTGTTAACCGTACAACTTCCGACTGCCAATGCCCCGGCCTTGAAAATTTCAGTCAGTAAATCAGACATATCACTTACTGATGAGTTATAAAGCTTTACTTTTATTCCTTTGCTTCTTAACCCTTTTTCAATGGCTTCCGCCATCTTAAATGTGGCATCATACATGGTGTCGTATACAATAACAGCGAAATCTTCCTTATAATCTTTTGCCCACCTGGCATAAGCCTCTACTATTTGAAGTGGATTATCTCTCCAGATTACACCATGACTCGGAGCAATCATCTCAATATCCAGATTCATTTTAAGTACTTCGTCTATTTTACGGGCAATCATAGGTGAAAACGGAGTTAAAATATTTGCATAATATTTTATTGCTTCCTGAAAAAGTTCATCATTGTCAACTTCATCATTGAACATGGACATGGCACAAAAATGCTGACCGAAGGCATCATTTGATAGCAGGACTTTATCATAGTCCAGATAAACCATCATGCTGTCGGGCCAGTGAATCATTTTCATTTCAACAAATGTTAGTGTATTCTTACCTATATTGATTGTGTCACCGGTTTTGACCACTTTGAAGTTCCAGTCCTCATGAAAATGAGCCTTAATGATTTTCTCTCCGCTGGCAGAACAATATATCGGAAGTTCAGGTCTTTTTTCCATTATTGCTTTCAAAGCCCCGCCATGATCAGGCTCATTGTGATTTATAATAATGAAATCAATGTTATCAATTCCGACATCCTGTTCAATTTTTTCAATATATGAATTTGTATGTGGAAACCATACAGTATCTACCAGTACTGTTTTCTCATCTTTAATAATATATGAATTATACGTAGAACCCCTGTGTGTTGACAACTCGTGACCGTGAAAAAGCCTCAGGTCCCAGTCCCTTATACCATCCCAGTATACATGTTGCGAAATTTTCAGCATATTCCCTCCCAAGAATCATTTTCCCACACAAAGCAGGAATTTAATTTATCATATTAGAGTTTTCACTCTTTTCTCTATAATATATACCCTCAGCCCGCTTAATGAATTGATATTATTCAGACTGAAACTTAATAAGGTACAGTATTTGGCATCAAGGAAATATTTCCCGCCTGGAAAAATAAGATATACAAAATAATCAGTACGCAAATAAGAATCCATATTATAAACCCAATCCTCAGCTTGTACTGAAATAAGAAATTTCTAACTTTTTTACCATTGAGACCTTTTTGTACAAGTAATTGTGCATCACCATTAAAATAGTCAATTTTGTTTTCTGAAATTATTCTGTCATATGCTTCAGTAATGCCTTCAGTGTCAACAGAGGCATCATGCAAGGATCTTTTCATCAGCATATCATACCGATGCTGCACCGCCTTCAGTGATGCACCGGTTTCAAGATTCAACTTTTCATAATCCTCTGGCTTCATAAATAACACCTCTATAGCAATTATACAAAGCTATCGCCCCGTTCACAACCCATACCACTAATAATCATTCCCGACCTGAATATTCAGGTCGGGAATGATTATTAGTGGCCGGTATTTAAAAAAGCCACCGGATGCATTTTTTCCGGTGGCTTCGTTTTATTATTTAACTTTCAAATCAGATTATATTGGATTATTCGATGATTGAGGAAACTGTTCCTGAACCAACTGTTCTTCCGCCTTCTCTGATAGCAAACCTAAGTCCTTCTTCCATTGCGATAGGAGTGATAAGTTTGATTTCCATTGTTGTGTGGTCGCCGGGCATACACATTTCTGTGCCTTCTTCGAGAGTAGCAACACCGGTAACGTCAGTTGTTCTGAAATAGAACTGTGGTCTGTAGCCTGTAAAGAATGGAGTATGTCTTCCACCTTCATCAGCAGTAAGAACGTAAACCTGACCCTTGAAATGGGTATGTGGTGTAACTGATCCCGGTTTAGCAAGAACCTGACCTCTTTCGATATCGGTTCTCTGAACGCCTCTGAGGAGACATCCTACGTTATCGCCAGCGAATGCTTCATCAAGGATTTTCCTGAACATTTCAACGCCTGTAACAACTGATGTTGATGACTGAGCCTTAAGACCGATTATAGCAACCTGGTCGCCTGTTCTTACTGTTCCTCTTTCAATTCTACCGGTAGCAACTGTTCCACGACCTGTGATTGAGAATACATCTTCAACAGGCATAAGGAAAGGAAGGTCTGTCATTCTTTCCGGTGTTGGAATATAAGAGTCAACAGCTTCCATCAATTCAAGAATTGACTTGTACTCAGGTGATTCCTGATCAGTTGATTCTGATTCAAGTGCCTGAAGAGCTGAACCCATTACGATTGGAATATCATCTCCGGGGAAATCATACTCGCTGAGCATTTCCCTGAGTTCCATTTCAACAAGTTCAAGAAGTTCAGGGTCATCAACCTGGTCTGTTTTATTCATATATACAACTATATAAGGAACGCCAACCTGACGGGCAAGCAGTATATGCTCCCTGGTCTGTGGCATCGGGCCGTCTGCAGCAGAAACAACAAGAATAGCACCGTCCATCTGAGCGGCTCCTGTTATCATGTTTTTAACATAGTCAGCATGTCCGGGACAGTCAACGTGAGCATAATGTCTGTTAGCTGTTTCATACTCAACATGTGCTGTTGCAATCGTGATTCCTCTTGCTTTTTCTTCCGGCGCTGCATCTATAGCATCATATGCCATGAACTTAATTTTATCATCCTTAAGTCCAAGAGTTTTAGTTATTGCTGCCGTAAGTGTTGTCTTACCATGGTCAACATGTCCGATGGTACCGATATTACAATGCGGCTTGGTTCTTTCAAATTTAGCTTTTGCCATTTTAATTTCCTCCCTTAATAACCTGCAATGTTTATTTTAACACTATTGTTTGCAGTATAGCAATAGTATTTTACACATAATAGATATAGCCGTCAAGTCACTATTTGGACATCTTGTCCGTGACGCTTTTCGGTAATTTATCATAGTGATTGAACTGCATTGTGAAGGTTCCCCTTCCCTGTGTACGGGATCTCAGTTCCGTTGCATATCCAAACATCTCAGACAGTGGAACAAATCCTCTAATCACCTGCATATTGTTTCTTGGTTCCATGCCTTCGATTCTTCCTCTTCTGGCATTTATGTCACCAATAACATCTCCCATGAAATCTTCCGGGACGACAACATCAACTCTCATTACCGGTTCCATTATAACAGGCTCTGCCTTTTGGCATCCTGATTTAAAAGCCATGGATCCGGCTATTTTAAAGGCCATTTCCGATGAGTCCACATCATGATACGAACCCTCTATAAGCCTTACCTTTATGTCTACTACCGGGTAACCGCCCAGAACACCATTGTTCAGAGCATCCCTGATACCCGCATCAACAGCCGGAATATATTCCCTTGGAATAGTACCGCCGACTATTTTATCTTCAAAGACATAACCTGATGCAGGCGGAAGTGGTTCAAGTTCAATGACACAATGTCCGTACTGTCCCCGTCCTCCTGACTGCCTGATGAATTTTCCTTCAGCTTGTACTGCCTTTGTTATTGTTTCTTTATATGCTACCTGTGGTTTACCCACATTTGCATCTACCTTGAATTCCCTTAGAAGTCTGTCAACAATTATGTCAAGGTGTAGTTCACCCATTCCTGATATAATTGTCTGTCCTGTATCATGGTCAGTATGAGTCCTGAATGTAGGGTCTTCTTCTGAAAGTTTCGAAAGTGCAAGACTCATCTTTTCCTGACCGGCTTTTGTCTTTGGCTCAATTGCTATATCAATTACAGGATCAGGGAAAACCATCGACTCCAATATAACAGGAGCTGTCGGTGTGCAAAGTGTATCTCCTGTTGTTGTTCCCTTGAGACCAACTGCACAGGCAATATCCCCGGCATATACCTTTTCTATGTCTTCTCTGCTGTTTGAATGCATTTGAAGGATTCTCCCGACTCTTTCCTTGACATTTTTGGTAGAGTTAAGAATATATGATCCCTTGTTCATTGTTCCTGAATAAACCCTGAAGAAACAAAGTTTCCCGACGAACGGGTCCGTCATTATTTTGAACGCCAGCGCAGCAAAAGGTCCGTCATCAACGGGTGGCCTTACAATAACTTCCTGGTCATCACTCATTGACACACCTTTGATCGGCTCAACATCCAATGGTGACGGCATATATGCTATAACGGCATCAAGTAGTTTCTGAACGCCTTTGTTTTTATAAGAAGAACCACAGGTAACCGGGATTATATCAACTTTAATGGTTGCTTTCCTGATTCCCCTCATTATTTCCTCTTTGGTTAATTCTTCACCTTCAAGATATTTAATAAGAAGGTCCTCTTCTTCCTCAGCCACTGCTTCAACAAGTTTTTCCCTGTATTCTTCAGCCTGGGCAAGCATATCATCTGGTATCGGCCTTTCCTCGATTTCTTTCCCGAGATCATCCATATACACATATGCTTTCATTGCAACTAAGTCTATAATGCCGGTAAAGTAATCTTCTTTACCAATCGGCAGCTGTATGGGGACTGCATTTGCTCCAAGCCTGTCCTTCATCATATCAAGACAATTGAAGAAGTCTGCACCCATGATGTCCATCTTGTTTACATAAGCAATCCTGGGGACATTATAATGATCAGCCTGTCTCCATACTGTTTCTGACTGAGGTTCAACACCGCCTTTTGCACAGAACAAGGTGACTGCTCCATCCAATACCCTAAGTGATCTTTCCACTTCGACTGTAAAATCAACGTGTCCGGGTGTATCTATTATATTAATCCTATGGGAATCCCATTCAGCAGTAGTCGCCGCTGAAGTAATTGTAATCCCACGCTCCTGTTCCTGCTCCATCCAATCCATGGTTGCGGCTCCGTCATGAACCTCTCCCATCTTGTGGACCTTTCCTGAGTAGTACAATATTCTTTCCGTAGTTGTGGTCTTGCCGGCATCAATATGAGCCATAATTCCCACATTTCTTGTTTTATCCAAAGAAAATCCTCTGGCCACAGCAGTCCTCCTTTCCAACCTGACGGTCAATAATCAACACATGGATTGCATTCCCTTAAGAATGCAATCATGTGTAGTATTTCTCTTGCTGTCATGACATTGGCTGTTAACCAATGCTTTTTACCATTTGAAGTGTGCAAATGCTCTGTTTGCATCTGCCATTCTATGTGTGTCTTCTTTTTTCTTAAAGGCACCACCGGCACCATTTACCGCATCCATAATTTCTCCGGCCAGACGTTCTTTCATGGTTCTTTCTCCACGTTTTTTGGAGAATGAAACCAGCCATCTGAGTCCCAGGGCCTGTCTTCTTTCCGGCCTGACTTCAATGGGAACCTGGTAAGTGGATCCACCGACTCTTCTGGCTTTAACTTCCAGCAGAGGACTGATGTTTTCCAGGGCCTGCCTGAATACATCAAGGGGATCTTTATCGGTTTTTTCACGGATTATATCGAATGCTCCGTAACAAATTTTCTGGGCGGTACCTTTCTTCCCATCCTGCATAATATTGTTGATAAGCTTTGTAACAACTTTATCATTGTATATCGGATCGGGAAGAACATCTCTTTTGGGGACATGTCCTTTTCTCGGCACTTTACTTCCCTCCTTCTAATTTTTAAAAGTTCATCGGTACTCGCAGTTAAACTGCGTCATGCCAAGTACATCTATATGATAGTACATCAGCACTTTTAATACTTTATTTGCCTTTTTTGGCTCCATATTTTGAACGTGATTGTTTTCTGCCGTCAACACCGGCTGTATCAAGGGTTCCCCTGACAATATGATACCTGCAGCCCGGCAAATCCTTGACTCTTCCGCCTCTGATAAGAACAACACTATGTTCCTGCAGATTATGTCCAACGCCCGGGATATAAGCAGTGACTTCAATCTGGTTCGTAAGCCTTACCCTCGCAACTTTTCTAAGTGCTGAATTAGGCTTTTTGGGAGTGGATGTCTTGACTACTGTGCAGACTCCTCTTTTCTGAGGTGCGCTGGCATCAATATACCTTTTATTTATGGTATTGTAACCTTTCTGCAACGCAGGCGCCGTTGACTTCTTAACTGAAGTCTTTCTTCCTTTTCTCACCAATTGATTAAATGTCGGCAATATATGTACCTCCTTCCACTGATATTTACAATCCGCAAAGCGGAATGGTTTCTATTTTATTTTGCACGCCACGGAAGCACCTATTTCTATTCCACAGTAACTTCCAAGTTCCGCCATTGTAGGGAAATCCACTACAGGGACATTTTCTTCATTACATAATTCCCTCAGGGGACCGGTTATCCCTTTATCAGCATCAAGAGCCATAAATACCTCTGCTACTTCACCCCGCTGGAGAACTTTTCGTGTTTGTCTTATTCCTACAATCAATTTATCCATCATACTTTCAATGCACCAATTCATTACCGGTGCCGGCGGTTATTCTACCACCAGCTCATCTTCAGTGTCAAGCATTTTCTCTATAATGGCCTCTGTATCTTCTTCATCTTCGTCAAATTCCAAACGATTCCTTGCTTCCTTTTCAGCAGCTATTGCTTCAGCAATATGCCTCTTGGCCAGTTCGTCATTCAGCCTGACATCGTAATCACTGTATTCTTCCATTCCGGTACCGGCAGGAATCAGTTTTCCAATAATGACATTTTCCTTCAGCCCGATCAATGGATCTATCTTTCCTTTTATGGAAGCATCAGTCAGTACCCTTGTAGTCTCCTGGAAAGATGCTGCTGAGAGGAATGATTCCGTAGCAAGGGAGGCCTTGGTTATTCCAAGGAGTACCCTTTCGCCTGTTGCAGGTTGTTTACCCTCTTCAACGGCAATTCTATTCTGCTCCTCAAATTCCAGCAACCTTGCATAACTGCCCGGCAGAAGGTTCGTATCCCCGGCATCCTCTACTTTTATTTTATTAATCATCTGACGAACAATTATTTCAATGTGCTTGTCATTTATATCGATACCCTGCATCCTGTAAACTTTTTGAACTTCCTGAAGCAGATATCTGTGAACACCATCAATTCCCTTGATTTTCAAAATATCATGGGGGTTGATGCTACCTTCTGTTATTTCATCACCGGCTTCAAGTTCATCTCCGTCACTGACGCTCAGGCGGGCACCATAAGGTATTGTATAGCTTTTGGCAGTTTTATTTTCGCCAATGACCGTAACTTCCCTTTTCTTTTTGGTTTCACTTATTTTAACCACGCCGTCTATATCAGAAATTATTGCAAGACCCTTTGGTTTTCTTGCTTCAAACAATTCCTCGACACGTGGAAGACCCTGCGTGATATTGTCTCCGGCTATACCTCCTGTGTGGAAGGTTCTCATTGTAAGCTGCGTACCCGGTTCTCCGATTGACTGGGCGGCAATAATACCAACAGCTTCACCGGAATTAATGGGTTTGCTGTTTGCCAGGTTCATACCATAGCATTTTGCACATACTCCGACTTTCGATTTACATGCCAATACTGACCTTACCCTGACTTTAGTGATGCCTGCATCAACAACTTTCTGTGCAAGTATATCATCAATGAATCCACCTTTTTCAACAATAACCTTGTTTGTCTTGGGATGAACTATTTCATTTATTACATATCTTCCGACGATTCTTTCATAAAGATTTTCAATTATTTCGCCACCGTCTTTAACCGGTTTGACAGAAATATCCTCATCAGTATGACAATCCTCTTCCTTGATGATAACTTCCTGGCTTACATCAACCAATCTTCTTGTAAGATATCCTGAGTCAGCAGTTCTAAGAGCTGTATCTGCAAGACCCTTTCTGGCTCCATTACTTGAGATAAAGAACTCAAGAACATTCAGACCTTCCCTGAAGTTTGACTTGATTGGAATTTCAATTGTCTTACCTGATGTGTCAAACATCAGTCCGATCATTCCCGCAAGCTGTTTGATCTGGTTCTTGTTTCCCCTTGCTCCAGAGGTTGACATGATGGAAAGAGGATTATCATCGCTCAGTCCATTCATAAGTGCATCTGTTACATTATCACCGGTTTCCGTCCAGAGCTTAACCACTGAATTATATCTTTCCTCATCGGTTATAAGACCTCTCCTGTACTGTTTGGTCACCATGTTGACCTGTTTTTCAGTTTCTTCGATGAGTATTTTCTTTTCTTTAGGTATTTCCATGTCGCTGATACTTATGGTAATAGCACCTTTTGTGGAATACTTGAAGCCCATGTCCTTCATTTTGTCGAGGACTTCTGCAGTCTTGACCATACCATGCTTCTTGATACTGCGTTCTATGATTTCCTGAAGCTGCTTGTCACCGACCACTTCTGTAATTTCAAGCAATAATTCATTGCCTTTTTTGGATCTGTCAACAAAACCAAGGTCCTGTGGAATTGCCTCATTGAATATAGCCCTTCCCGGGGTAACCTCAATGATGCCCGTCTTCATCTTGCCTTTGACCTCCCTGGTAACCCTGAGTCTGACCTTGGAATGAAGTGTCACTACTTTTTCATGCAGTGCCATATAAATCTCATCCATGCTGCCGAAGGCTTTTCCTTCACCCGGTTCTCCATCTTTTACCAGGGTCAGGTAATAACTTCCGAGGATCATATCCTGGGAAGGAACAGTTATGGGTTTGCCATCCTTGGGTGCAAGAAGGTTGTTGGCAGAAAGCATAAGGAACCTGGCTTCAGCCTGTGCCTCACTTGAAAGGGGCACATGAACAGCCATCTGGTCTCCGTCGAAGTCAGCATTGTAAGCTGAACAAACCAGCGGATGAAGCTGAATTGCCTTACCTTCTATAAGTACCGGCTCAAAAGCCTGTATTCCAAGTCTATGTAGTGTTGGTGCCCTGTTAAGAAGAACCGGATGATCCTTGATTACATATTCAAGCATATCCCATACTTCATCACTGGCACGTTCAACCATTCTCTTTGCGCTTTTAATATTGTGTGCGTATCCATCACCGACAAGCTTTTTCATTACGAAAGGCTTGAATAGTTCAAGTGCCATTTCCTTGGGAAGCCCGCACTGGTATATCTTTAGTTCAGGTCCTACAACAATAACTGAACGTCCTGAATAGTCAACCCTCTTACCAAGGAGATTCTGTCTGAATCTTCCCTGTTTACCGCTTAGCATATCTGAAAGGGATTTGAGCGGTCTGTTTCCCGGGCCTGTAACCGGTTTTCCTTTTCTGCCGTTGTTTATCAGCGCATCAACTGATTCCTGAAGCATCCTTTTTTCGTTTCTTATTATTATTGAAGGTGCTCCGAGAGTCAGCAGTCTTTTCAGTCTGTTGTTCCTGTTTATAACCCTTCTGTAAAGGTCGTTCATATCACTTGTAGCAAAACGGCCGCCGTCCAGCTGTACCATCGGACGAAGGTCCGGAGGTATGACCGGTATAACATCAAGTATTATCCATTCAGGTTTATTTCCTGAAATACGGAATGATTCAAGGGCTTCAAGTCTTTTGATTATCCTTACTCTTTTCTGACCTTTGCTGTTCCTTAGTTCTTCCTTTAATTCAGCACACTGTTTTTCCAGGTCAATTGACTTGAGAAGTTCCTTGACAGCCTCAGCACCCATCTGGGCTCTGAAACCACCTCCGACTTTTCCCTTGAGCTCACGGTATTCTTTTTCGCTGAGAATATCCTTTATGCTGTAATCAGAATCTCCGGGATCAAGTACAACATATGCGTTGAAATAGAGAATTCTTTCAAGAATTCTCGGGCTCATATCAAGAATAAGTCCCATTCGGCTGGGTATTCCACGGAAATACCAGATATGGGAAACAGGAGCTGCAAGCTCGATATGTCCCATTCTTTCACGTCTGACCTTGCTTCTTGTAACTTCAACTCCGCAACGGTCACAAATGACGCCTTTGTATCTTATCCTCTTATATTTTCCACAATGACACTCCCAGTCCTTTGAAGGTCCGAAGATCCTTTCACAAAAGAGGCCATCTCTTTCAGGTTTCAATGTCCTGTAATTTATAGTTTCAGGTTTCTTGACTTCCCCTCTTGACCATGACTTGATCTTTTCCGGGGATGCCAGACCTATTTTAATCATATCGAAATTTCCAAAATCCTGCACTATGAATACTCCTTTCAAAAGCTAAGGCAAGTTAAACGACCTTAGTCCAAATCCTCTATGGTCATTCCTTCAATTTCGTCAGGCTCAACTACCAGTTCATTGATGAACAGATCATCAATATCTTTCCTGCCGGCTGAGGACTGAACGTCTTCAAGGTCATCTTCGCCTATTATCAGCTCATCGTTATCCCTGGTATACACATTGATGTCAAGCGCAAGACTCTGAAGTTCTTTTATCAAAACCTTGAATGACTCAGGTATTCCCGGTGTAGGAACGCTTTCGCCTTTTACGATTGCCTCATATGTCTTGACACGACCCATAAGGTCATCGGATTTAACTGTAAGTATTTCCTGTAATGTATAGGCTGCTCCGTAGGCTTCAAGGGCCCAGACTTCCATTTCTCCGAATCTTTGTCCACCAAACTGAGCTTTTCCGCCCAAGGGCTGTTGGGTAACGAGTGAATATGGTCCGATTGCCCTTGCATGGATTTTATCATCAACAAGATGATGAAGTTTAAGCATATACATATATCCGACCGTTACAGGATTATCAAATGCTTCACCTGTTCTGCCGTCATAAAGCACTGTTTTACCATTGGGGTTGTATCCGGCCTTCACCAGACATTCAACAATGTCACTTTCGTGGGCGCCGTCAAATACTGATGTAGCAACCTTGAATCCAAGGGCTTTTGCCGCATATCCGAGATGCACTTCAAGAACCTGGCCTATGTTCATACGGGAAGGAACTCCAAGTGGATTCAAAACAATCTGCAGTGGTGTTCCATCAGGCAGGAACGGCATATCTTCTTCAGGAAGTATCCTTGAGATAACACCTTTGTTACCATGACGTCCGGCCATTTTGTCACCGACTGAAATCTTTCTTTTCTGAGCTATGAATACACGTACTACTTCATTGACTCCAGGATTCAGTTCGTCGCCGTTTTCCTTTGAGAAAACTTTTACATCAACTACTATACCTGAAACACCATGAGGTACCTTAAGCGAGGTATCCCTGACATCCCTGGATTTTTCTCCGAAGATTGCCCTTAGAAGTCTTTCCTCTGATGTAAGTTCGGTTTCGCCTTTCGGAGTAACCTTTCCAACGAGTATATCACCTGTCCTAACTTCTGCACCTACTCTGATAATTCCGCGTTCATCAAGGTTTTTAAGGGCTTCTTCACCAACATTCGGAATGTCATTTGTAATGTCTTCGGGTCCCAGTTTGGTATCCCTTGACTCTGTATCATATTCTTCTATATGTATTGATGTGAAAACGTCTTCCTTTACAAGCTTTTCGCTTATCAGGATGGCATCCTCGTAATTGTATCCTTCCCATGTCATGAAACCAATGAGGATATTCTTGCCAAGTGCAATTTCTCCGTTATCAGTTGAAGGACCATCTGCAAGAATCTGTTCGTTTACAATTGTCTGCCCTTTTTCAACTATTGGTCTTTGGTTTATGCATGTTCCCTGGTTGGACCTTTTATATTTCAGAAGAGGATACTCATATAGTTTTCCTTCGTCCGACCTGACAAATATCCTGTCTGCAGTAACATTTTCTATGACTCCTGCTGTTTCAGATACTACACATACTCCTGAGTCCTTGGCAGCCTTGTATTCCATTCCGGTCCCTATGATAGGTGACTCGGTCTTGATCAGAGGTACTGCCTGACGCTGCATGTTGGAACCCATAAGTGCTCTGTTTGCAGCATCTGTTTCAAGGAACGGAATCATACTGGTAGCTATTGAAACCAGCTGTTTCGGCGAAACATCCATATAATCAACATTGCCTACATCGGTTATCAGTTTGTCGCTTCTGTGTCTGACCGAAACCCTGTTGTTTATGAAATTATTATCATCATCCAATTCAGTATTTGCCTGGGCAACTATATAATTGTCTTCAACATCAGCTGTAAGATATTCAATTTCCTCTGTAACTTTTCCATTTTCCTTGTCCACTTTTCTGAACGGGGTTTCAATGAATCCATATTCATTGATTCTTGCAAATGTACTAAGTGAAGCGATGAGACCGATGTTGGGTCCTTCAGGTGTTTCTATCGGACACATTCTTCCGTAATGTGAATAATGAACGTCCCTGACTTCAAAGCTTGCCCTTTCCCTGCTAAGACCACCCGGTCCGAGGGCACTGAGCCTTCTCTTGTGAGTCAATTCCGCAAGCGGGTTTGGCTGATCCATGAACTGTGAAAGCTGTGATGAGCCAAAGAATTCCTTGATAGCAGCCGAAACAGGTCTTGTGTTTATGAGTGCCTGCGGTGTTGCTATATCTATGTCCTGTATGGTCATCCTTTCACGGATAACTCTTTCCATTCTTGCAAAACCAATTCTAAACTGATTCTGAAGAAGTTCCCCGACCGACCTTATTCTTCTGTTTCCGAGATGGTCAATGTCATCAACCTCTCCGACACCATACTCCAGGTTCAAAAGATAACTTATTGAAGCAATGATATCTTCCTTGGTTATATTCTTGGGACAGATTTCATATCTTCTAAGCATGAAAGCTTTTTTAATATCCTCTTCGTCTTTATACTCATTGAGGATTTCAGATATTATCCTGTAATCACCTTTTTCACTGAGTCCGTATTCCTTGTAGTTAAAATCAACAAAATGTGAAATTTCTGCAGTCATGTTACCTATAACCTTGACTACATTTTCATCCACCTGAAGGAATACTTCATTTATTCCGGCACATTCTATTTCAAGGGCGGCTTCCGGAGAAATAACCTCGCCTTTGGCAACCAGGACTTCTCCTGTTTCACCATTGACGATATTCTCAGCTGTTACTTTTCCACTGATTCTTCTGGAAATTGCCAGCTTTTTATTGAATTTATATCTACCGAACCTGGCAAGGTCATATCTTCTTGGTTCAAAGAACATGTTATAGAAAAGTGTTGTTGCACTTTCCTTTGTCGGCGGTTCGCCCGGTCTCAATCTGTGATAAATTTCAAAAAGTCCGTCATCAACGGATCTGCCTGCATCCTTTGCGAATGTAGCATCAAGTCTTTCATCATTTCCCAGTAAGTCAACAATTTCCTGGTCTGTTCCATAACCCAATGCTCTCAGCAGCACCGTTATAGGCAATTTTCTTGTTCTGTCGATTCTGACATATAGAACATTCTTTGAATCTGTTTCATACTCAATCCAGGCACCTCTGTTGGGGATAACCGTATTTGAGAATAAATTTTTACCCGTTTTGTCTGTTTTCATTTCATAATAGACACCGGGGGATCTGACAAGCTGACTTACTATAACCCTCTCAGCTCCATTGATGATAAATGTACCGGTAGGCGTCATAAGAGGAAAATCTCCCATGAAGATTTCCTGTTCCTTGATTTCGCCTGTTTCTGTGTTTATCAACCTTACCTTAACCTTGAGCGGTGCCTGGTAAGTTGTATCCCTTTCCTTACATTCCTGTACTGAAAACTTGGGATCTTCATCAATTCTGTGGTCTACAAATTCAAGTACGAGATTTCCTGTATAGTCAGTGATTGGAGATACGTCAGTAAAAACGTTCTTCAACCCTTCTTCAAGAAACCAGTTATATGATTTTTTTTGGATTTCAATAAGATTAGGCATTTCAAGCACTTCTTTGATCTTCGAAAAACTCATGCGCTCATTGGTACCCAACTTTACGGGATGCATCATGTAATTTCACCTCATAAAATTTCCTGATTCAACAGCTTATTTAGTGCTGTTCTGCGCCTGTGCTGTCCGTTATCTTGCAAAACCGGGGCCAACATGCTATAATCCACATTGTAAACACCCTGTTCCGACCAAAAATAATCGGTTAAGTGGGTGTTGCGGCTGTGTATTAGCACAAACTAGCGCAGTTTATAATTCTATCAGTGTGATAATCTTTTGTCAAGTATGTTTACTTGATTTTTTTATACTCTTTCATTTATTTTTATATTTTTCATACCCCATACCCATAAAGCTGAAAACTATATTTATTATTACAATCATTTAATTACATGTTAAACTTTATATGGGGGAAAAATAATGAAATTTTTAATGGGAAAAGAGTTGAAGATTCTTACGGGTTTAATGAAAAGCAATCCCCTTGATTACCCTGTTTCAATGGGTATACTGGACGGAATTTTCAAAGGATATGCTTTGGTCGATAATACCGAAAATCCGGATAAGGCACTCATCTTTCACAGCCATATCGGTTTTCTTCATTACATCGGAACAACCCCCACTGACTCTGAATCCTTGGAATTAGCAAAAGCAGCCCTGGCCTACAGGAGCAGCCGTGATTATTGCACCGTAGTTGAATTTGCACATTATCCTGAATCAGTTGCAGTAATATTGGAAAGAGAACTGGGGAAGATAAAGCGTTACAAGAGAATATCATGGCAGCATGACCTGCAGTCATTCAACAAATCTCCTGAACCTGCTGTTGACGACGATACAGTCATTTCTTTCATTCAGGAACACCATTTCAAAAACACATTTGTAAGACAGGAATGTGAAATGTTCTGGGAAACATATGATATATTTCTTGAAAAAGCTTTCGGTACAATAGCCCAAAACCGCAATGGTGAGTTCTTGGGTGTGTGCGGAGCCGTTTCTAACTCAGATGGGTTCTATGAAATCAATATAGAGACAGCTAAGAAACACAGAAAAAAAGGAATAGGTTATGCTGTTGCATATAAGTTCATTGAAGAATGCTATAAACGAGGTTATGCACCTCATTGGGACTGCTATGATTATAACGAACCTTCCCAGGCTCTTGCAAAAAAGCTTGGATTCATTGAAGCCGGCAGGTATCCTTTGATTTCCTGGACTTATTGATTTTCTTATTTCGATTTATCATTGTTTTGCTACAATAGTTTTACGAGGAGGAAATCCCATGACTTCAAATATGAAGAATGTTACCTTTTCACTCCCGGTGGAATATATAGACAAACTAAGAGAATACTCGAAGAACAAAATCATACCTTCCATGAGTGCAGGTATCAGGGATGCTTTGGATAATTACTTCAAAATGCAGGAGAAAAGGAAAGTTTATGAAATAATGAAAGAAGCCTCTTCTGACAAGCTATTACTCAATGATATCTGCGAAACAATGTCTGCTTATAGTTTTTCTGATGAAGAAAACGACGGAGGTAATGACAATTGGTAAAATACCAATGGACAATATTCATGGTTGACCTTGACCCCGTTATAGGAAACGATCAATCAGGAAGACGCCATGTACTGGTAGTTTCAGATGAGATTGCAAATCAGAGTTTGCCGATATTAACTGTTCTCCCCTAACTTCATATAAAGGTCGTAAGATATATCCAAATGAATATCTTCTTTCAAAGAGTGACTCTGGTTTTCCCGTAGATTCAAATGTCGTGGCTCATCAAATCAGAACACTGTCAAAGATGAGGATGATTAAATCATATGGAGAAATCTCCAGTGAAAAGGTCAGGGAAATGATTCGTGGCGCTATTAGATTCCAATTGGATTTGATAACTTAGTCACTCCGTTCAGTTTCTCTCAATATGAATCATATACCATAGTTTTTCCTGTTTTGTTTCTGATATATCTATAAAAGTATATGCCAGCGCATACCCTTCATCGTTGAATTTTGTCATTCCATAGATATTCAGTTCTTCAAGATACTTGTTCCCCAGCTTGTCAATGACATATCCCGGTGACATAAAATCCTTTATTACAAAAGTATAACCATGTTTGAAATCACCTGTATACAAATATCTCTCGTCAAATACTACATCTCCATCTAAATCAATGTATGTCCAGCTTTTTGAGCTCCCGATCCTGACAGCAGCATAACCATTGCTAAACGGCCTTACTGCCTGGAAAGTTCTGCCAAATATTTGAAATCCATTAATATCAAAAAATCTGGTTGTTAATGTAACATCCATGGCAATACCCTCTTTAAAGGGTTCCAGTTGATGCGAACCACCAAGGTTGTTCTCCCAGAGATGTTTACCACTGGTGTCAATGTAGTTAAAGTAAGTATTATTTGTCTTAACAGTAATCGGTTCTTTGGTATAAATATGCTTTGTGGTTATTGATTCCACATACTCAACAATTGCCCATCCATCACAAAAATCATTTGCATTCCTTATGTTGAAATCAGTCAGTTGATTACCCTCAATGTCTATCAAAGCCCAATATCCCTCAAATGCTTCTTTATCTGAATCTAAATTGTAATGAATAGTCTTGATCTCACCTTTGAAAACAAATGCGGCCGTTTCTATAAATGATTTCGCACCATCGTATTGAAAATCAACTACAGTGTTTCCCCTATTGTCAATATATCCCCACTTACCGTTGAATTTAACTGCTGCCAGTCCATTGAAAAACGGCCGGGCATCCTCGTATACCGGCGAAATTACAAATTTATCATCATCCGAAGCACCTTCTTCTAAGTATTCAGTCATTGTTTTATAGCCATATAACCAAATTTTTCCTTCATCAGAATATGTTCCCGTGTCAATCTTTACAGGAACCAGGTATTCATCGGGATTATCGATGGTTTTCAGTATCACATGCCCAGGAACAGTCTTCTCCCATGAAACCTTGACTACAGCATTCCCCAAAACAACATAGCCCTCACACAACTCTGTTACTTCCTCAAAGTTTTTATTTGCTATATATGAGCCTTCAGTGCTGTTAATTCTGGCCAACCCCATTGAAAAAACATTTGGAGTTAATGAAATTGGTTCACTTTGTATTTCAAAATTTTCATCCATATAGCCATATAATTTAATGTCATCAATATGCGGAGTGTTGGTTTCATATATAAACATATTGTCCGGGAACTCTGCATTATTTTCAATATATGGTCTGGACTCCCTACCTGAAGAATACGTTACATAAGAAAATCCGGAAGAATTATCAATCTGCACTTCAGAAAGCACTGCAGAATTACTATTTGGTGATTCCTGTGGTGTGTCACCGTTTTCGTTACAGGCTGTAATTGAAAATATAAATATGATGGCAATAAATAATATCAAAGCACTTTTTATTTTAATCACACTCCCCGATTACACTTTACTCCCCCCCCCACGAAAAAAAAAGAAGTTGACTGAAGAATTTACAAAAAGTTCATAATTCCTGGTAAAAAAGAATCCGGTCTTTACCGGATTCTCTTTTTGTATAAGTGTTATTTTATACTTTTTCAAATTCACTGATTCTGTCTCTGAGTTTACTTTCAACTTCTCTAAGAACATTCAGTGCCTGAGGTTCAGTCTTTCTTACTGTATAGATATGAATCTGCAGCTTTGGCTCTGTTCCGGATTGTCTTACCGCGTACCGGGTGCTGCCGTCAAAG
>CAYYXJ010000010.1:0-32225 GCA_964475455.1 uncultured Clostridiaceae bacterium
AGTGTAATAGGTCTTGGATTCAGGGTTCTGCGGGGAAGCACCAGGGGTATTGAAGAAGGTACAGTCTATTATCAATACATAACAATGGGGATTGAGAATATTGAAGAGAATATAATGCCTGTAACACTGCTTCGCCTGTCATCATTCATTGAAGACATGGGTTATGATGCTGTGCCTCAGAAGATGCACAGAAATATTGTTGCCGGAGAAGATGATACCCATCCTGAAATACGGCATGACGCTGTTTACAGGGGTATACGTAATGAAATACAGCTTGATTTCAGAAAAGCTGCAGTTGCATGTGGCTTGGGGGAAATAGGCCTTGGGGGCCATGTTCTGACACCGGAATTCGGGCCATACCAAAGATTCTGTTTCATTTTGACAAATGCAGAAATTGAACCCGATCCCATACCGGATTCCACACTTTGCGACCATTGCGGTGAGTGTATTGCAGCTTGCCCTGGGAAAGCCCATGAAGACAAACTGAGCATTGAAAATATTGCCGGAAAAGAGTACATGATGCATCGCATCGACAACTGGCAGTGTGCAGTATATTACAAAGGTGCCGCCAGGAGGACAAACCCATTCATGCCTCCTGATGCATATAAAGAACATCCCTACAGGAATAAAATAATGAATGGAGAAATAAAAGTTACACCGGAAACTGCAAGGCAGATTCTGGACCTAACGGAATTTTATCCCGGCTGCAGGCATTCAATGGTTGCATCCATATGCGGCAGGGCATGCGAAAGAGCCTGCTATGTTCATCTCGAAAAACAGAACAAGCTTGGAAAGAAATTCCACACACAGTTTAGAAAAAGAAAGGCATGGGAACTTCAGGAACTCAAAGGTGAGACATGAAATTCAGTGTAGGTTATAAGTTACAGGATGAGAACAACAGGCCTCTTGCACAATCATTGTGTGAAATATCAGAACACATATATGAAGTTTACTTTCCATGGATATCCACCGAAACAGGCAGGTCTTCACTTGCTGACAGCAGAGGGAAAATAGACTGGAACAGCCAGGCATTCCTTGAGGAGGATCTTTTGATGTTGAAGAAAAAGGGTATTCGCCTCAACCTTCTTCTCAATGGAAACTGCTATGGTAAAATGGCTGTTTCCAAATATCTCAGAAACAAGATTCACTCAATCATTGACCATCTTGCAGAATTAGGATGTGCAGTTGACACTGTAACAACGGCATCTCCTTTCATAGCTTCAATGATTAAGGAAAAATACACAGACATTGACGTAACTGCATCAGTAAACATGGGTATAGGCACCATCAAGGGGATAGGGTATTTGAAGGATATATTCGACGGCTTTTATCTAAAGAGGGAACTTAACAGAAATATTGAATATATAAAGGAAGTGAAAGCATATACAGACAGCATAAATAAGAAGCTTAACATTCTGGTTAACAGTGGATGTATGAGCCATTGTCCCATGCAGACTTTCCATGACAACGCAGTATCCCACGAACAGGAACTTCTTGAAACAGACAATGTCACAGGCTATGAGATTGCAGGTTGCTGGAATTATTATTCGAAGAAGGATAATCTTCCGTCGCTTATTCAAAACACGTGGATCAGACCGGAAGACCTGCACAACTATGAAGGCTTGTTCAGTCATGTAAAGATAGCCACCAGAACCAATGAACGACCGTTGAACCTTATAAAATCATATATTGACCGCAGTTTTTATGGCAACATGCTTTCACTGCTGGAACCCAACCATTCTGCTGTTCTTGGAGGTTACACCATAGATAACAAAAGTTTTCCCCATGATTTCTTCAAAAGAACATCAGAGTGCAACAATAAATGCCAAAGTTGTAATTACTGTAATGAAGTCTTTGAAATGACCTATAAAAAGCTACCCGCTGAAATATGAAAGATCGTCTTTGTTTCCAAGATGGTACTCCTCAACAGTCATATGGTTTTCATCCTTTGACTGATCAGGAAGGGTATATTGTCCGGTAAACTCTTTGATATATGGGAGACTGTGTGTTGTCAGCGCTATCTTGTTATCATCGATTTCCAGGATTCTATATGATGCGGGACCGAGTACCGTACTAGCAGTTTCAACGTGGATTGTATCATTTATTCTGACTATGCTGTTAATATGCTGATGGCCGCAGAAATATGCAAGTACCTTTGAATCCGGGTTGCCGGTCATTTCCCGCATTGTGTCAATTACTTTATCAATCCTGCTGTAGCCCCACCACGAACAAAAACCGTCTTCGCGTGTCCTGGTTATTGGATAGTGGCAAATGACTATCTTTTTTTCGGGTCTTTCAAGTTCCCGCCGGTACCAGTCAAGCTGACCGTCCGGATCATCATTCCTTATGGCAAGACCAATGAACCTTATATCATTGAATACCCTGGAATATCTGACACCATCCTCTTTGAAAACCCTGTAGAACAAAGTATTTTCGAGTTCCGTATACTCATATTCCTCAAGGTCAGGATATCTTTCCTCCATACCCTTTACAGGACACAGGTCATGGTTCCCGGGAACAACAATATATGGTTTTCCGAGGGAACCCATCATATTTTTCACATGCTTGATTTCATTTATATGTGTTGTGCCTTTTACAGTGATATCACCGCATATGACAACCAGGTCATATTTGGTGGATTCATCTTTGAGCCAATCTTCAAAGCCGTCAACGGCTTCCCTTGAAGCAGGATAGTGGAGTTGCCTGGAACGGTCATCAAAATGTGTGTCTGCAAGTATAAGTACTCTCATACCAAGAATTATATCAGTAATATGATAGAATTATTTTATTAAATGATAGTCGAACCCCTGAAAATCTATATATATCTACGAATAAATTAACTGAAAGGCATTCCTCAGTGGAAAAGCCGGGAGAACCTGATGAAATATGAAAGCCTTGAACAACGGGTAATAGCAGCAAAAAGTGATGGAAGTGAGTTGGAGGATCTGATTAGGGAATATATGCCCTTTATCAGAAAAAAGACAACAGAAGTCATACCTTCGAATAAGTTTGACCAATACAGCTCAAATGCCATGGAAGCATTTGCTGAAGCGATTGGATCGTTTGATGAAGAAAAAGGGTCATTCCTGGGATTCGCATCATTGGTTATAAAAAGAAGGATAAAAGACCAAATCCGGAGGGAATACAGACCCAAAGAGGTACCATCGGAGGAGATAGAAATCCTTTCGACAACGGAAGAAGAAAGTGATAGAGCTGTGGAAATAAGTATGTTTAAAGAGGAACTCGAGGGATTTGGAATTAAACTGATTGATTTACCCAAGTCAAGTCCGAAACATAAATCCAGTAAAGAAAAGACTGATCAGGCAGCAAAGGTAATGGCAGAAAGTATAGCCATGATGAAGGTTTTGGTGTCGACGGGAAAACTACCTGTCACCAGATTAAGCAAAGAATCCGGAATTCCGGTAAAACTGATAGAGAAGAAGAGGAAATATATTATAGCCAGGGCACTTTTGCAACAGGACAAATACGGATATTTGAAGGAATATATAAGGTAGGTATAAAAATGAAGGGTATATTGATAGAAAAAAAAGGAAGAAAATCCGTGGTAATGGCACAGGACGGAAAGTTTATGAATGTTTCAAGCCACAGAAATTGGGCTGCCGGTCAGGAAGTCAATTTTCCATCACCGGCCGCAAGAGCTGCTAAGGTTACATCGATGGCAGCAATGCTTGTTATTGTGATGGCATTAAGCCTGTTTGGGGTTTATGCTGCTAATTCATATACAGTGAATATGGATGTTAATCCATCAATTGAAATTCAGGTAAGTGCTTTTAATAATGTAACAGGTATAACAGCATTGAATGATGATGCACAGCAAATTGGGGATCTTCAAAGCTTGGTCGGACTAAAACTTGGTACTGCTGTAAATCAAGCAATTCTATTACTTGTTGATGAGGGATATCTTGATGCGGATGGTACTGTGGTTTTGTCTGTTGAGGGTAGTAACAATAAAGTCAGAACTGTTACCAGAACAGTTTCTGAATCAGTGGCTAATGCAAATATTGAAAGCGAACAGACAAATGCCGGCGGAAATGGAAAAGTCGGAGAAAACGGAATGAATATTTATATCGGCAGAATTACTCAGGAAATTGTTGAAGCGTCTGAACAATATAATATTCCGTATGGAAGAGCTCTTTTAGTTAGCAAAGCCATTGAAGAAGGCTCTGATATTGATTATGATGCAGCTGCTGTTTTGAGCGTTAGGGAAATTCAGAGAATACGAAATATAGCAAAAACAATAGATAAGATCAGTGAGTCTGAAACCAAGGATAATGGTAACGGAAATTCAAATGGTTCCGATCAATCAAACCAGACGCAGGCTTTGAACAATAAGCTGTTTAGTGAAGCGGCTAAAATCGAAGATTATCTATCTGAACTTGCGGTTTTGATAGATAGTGGTGAAGCCAGTGAAGAAATACTCGCTGAATATGCTGAATTGTCTGAAAGACTCGAAGTTATGTATGCTCAGTTCGAAGAATCCGGCATGGGAACATATGAAGAAATTCAAAGTATGGTTACAACTATGACAAAGAACAAAGGTGAAGATGCCAAGCTCAAAGCAAAGGTAAAGAGTGAAGTTCAAGCCGCATTGTCAGAAGAGCAACCGGGTAATTCTGAAAACAGTAATTCAAAAAGTGATGATAACCCGGGCCTTGGGAATGATAAGGGAAACAGTGATGACAGTGGTCAGAGCGGCTCAGACAACAGCCAGGGATCTGGAAATGATAGTAAAGGGAGTTCACAGGGAAACGGCGGAAACTGATAAATAAATTCTGTAGCTTATAGATTGAATGCTCTGATGAAAATCAGGGCATTCTTTCTGCATTCAAAATATTGTTGACAAAATATGGTAAAATATGTATTATAAATATACAATATTTACCAGGAGATTAGCCGTGATAAAAAAACTGATTCCAAACCTATTGATATTTCTTACTCTTATGGGTTTGATATTCCAACAACCTCAGGCGGCCACAATGTACAGTGATGTAAAACCGGGAGACTGGTACTTTGAATATGTAGATAATCTCTCCTCAATGGGTATCATTGATGGATTTCCTGATGGTTCATTCAAGCCCGATGAACCATTAAATGGAGATCAATTTATAAAGATGACAGTGACTGCCCTTGGATATAATCCCGGAAACGGAACAAAATACTGGGCATCAACGTATATAGATATAGCAAGGGAATTAGGCCTATTAAAGAATATCGATGAAAATAATTTAAAAAAACCCTTGCCAAGAGGGCAAATCGCTTGTATAATGTCGAAGGCTCTTGAAATAAGAGGCGAAAACCCCGCAATAGATGTATGCGAACTAGTGGATTTATTCGGATATACTCCGGAAGAATATGTACAGGATGTTTTAAGGGTACACAATGCGGGTATTATAACCGGGTACACGGATGGAACATTTCGGTACGCAAAAAGTATCACTCGTGCAGAAGCCTGTGCGGTGACAAATAAATTAGTTACCCCCATTACCAGACGGGAACACCAAATCACATCTCTTACCCCAGTTCCCGTCTGCTATTCTGTTAACAGGGATTCCCATGTGGAATTCTTAAATATGTATGAAGGCAATGAAAATTGCCTTTTTAGTTTGCAAAAAATTAAATCAGGTGATGTTGAACTTGAAACTGAATACAATGAAGATATATATGGACAAGTTATGAATTCAATACTGTTGCTTTCAGACAACATCTCATATCCGGTCATAGAATTTAAATCGTTGCTCGGGAAAAACATCATTGAAATTGACTGTTTCAACAACAGTAATCTTTCGGGAAACAGGGTTTATGCTATGTTCTCCCTGCAATATTATGATGATGCAACAGGTTATCCTGAACGGGAATGGGGATACGACACAATGTTTCTTAAACTTGATATTAGAAGGTTAAGTAATTTTGGATTGGTTGATCCGAAAACTGGAAAACCGGATATATATTACGAGTATAAAATAAAAAGTCTTATGAGATTGATCTTTGGAATTGAAAAAGGAGATGTTTTTTCAGAATTCATACTTGCAAATTATACTGAATATTCAAAATACAACCCGGGAGAAATACCTGAAAATATTGCAACCTTAATATTTGGAGATACAAAATTGGTATTGATTTCAGGAATGGCCGGAAGACAACTGACATTTACTTTTTCGGAGGATTGATATGAAGAAAAAAATCATTGTTTTACTTATTGCGTTGTACCTTGTGCTGATTCCTTTCTCATCAGCTTTTTCCGGCACCACGCAAATAAACAACAGTACCCAGTTTTTCAACTGGCTTGACAGTACTGGAACACCGGCATACAGCGTAAGCGGATGTTATAGGGCTGATTATGAGACATACAGGAATTATGGTCTGATTGTTTATGGAAATCCATCCGACATCATAGGCAACGAGTACAAGGATGGGGAATACAGGTTTCTGGGATATACTTTTCTTGAATCAAAGTACACCAATCAATTGTTTCCTGACGATTTTGATTTTGGGAACTTACCTGAGAACTGGGATTATATAGATGTTCCCGGTTCAGCAGAAAGTTGGGAATTGCTTGAACAGTCGGTTCAAAAACCATATATGCTTTATACAAAACTTTTGGGCCATGGTGCTACGACTTTAACAGCTGCAGACATAGGAATTACCAGGGCCAGGGTACAAAGTCCGGCAACCTGGATGAACAGCGGAAGTATTTATACCTATAAATCAAATGATTATTATGCAACATTCAGTGTTCCTGCCATGGGTATGGGAATACTTAGCGCGTCATTGATACCTGATTTCACAGATATTACAGTCAGTTCTTCATATGGAGATACAGAAATTAACCTCAAATTAAATGCCTCTGTTAACAAACCAAAAGATGAGGTCAGTTATATTAAAGTTATCTTCCATTTACCAAATGGTGATGTCGGGCGGTTTTTCCACAACACAAATGCCATAAGTATAGATCAGTCAGCAGATATTCCAATACCGGAAAACCTTCCTGAAACAATTCAAATAACTGCAACAGTGACAACTGAAAGCATTTTCGGTGATAAACTTGAAAAGAATGTGTCATGTACTGTAAAAATCAAAAAGGGAGAAGCTGAACCCACTGCAAGTTCAACTCCAACACCAACACCAACAAACACTTCAAGACCACCTGTTGTAACTCCAACGCCCACTGGTACACCGGTTCCGACAGTCACACCGGCTCCGTCATCTTCGCCTGATCCGGAAGAATATCTGCCGGCAAGAAGTGTGCAATTATGGGGAGACTGGAATTATTGGGACAGTACACCACATAGATTTCTTGCACTTGAAAAAATACATCTAAAGGTAACATTTACAGGATATGTAAGCAAGATGATTATAAGGTTGTCCTCGGATCTCGAAAAAATGCAATACACTAATTCAGATGGCTACACATATGATTATTCAAGTGACTTCTTTGGTTATTATATAAATTTTCCTGAAGATTCTACAATAAGTCCGGATTACAGTCTCTGGGGTCTTTCTAATGCCGAATGGGAATATATAATACCATTGTGTGATGAAACCATTGGATGGGATGGGACAAGAAAAAAACCTTCCTATGTTATGACCATAACTATATATGGGAAAAGCGGTGAATCCCAGATTATATATATTGAAGACATTGATATAACCGGAAATACCTATGAACTACTTCATCCACAACCGGTTAAATAAAAAAGGACCGCCCGTGCGATCCTTTTTGAATGAATTTACTCAGGTTTAACGCCAAATGGGTTCTCCTTTTTATAAAGCATGGATGACGGTTGATTGAAGCCGATGTCATTTACACCCATCATTTTCAAGGCTTCGAAAAGTATTCTACCCTTATGCTTGAATCCAATGCCTGCATGGTGAGGGAATCTTTTCTCTATTAATACATGCCTGTAGAATCTTTTCATTTCATTGATTGCTATGACACCGATACTGCCGAATGAAGCGGGATCAACATCAAGAACTTCACCTTCGGCAACATAGCTGCTGAGTTTGCTCTCTGCAGTTCCTTGTAATCTGAACATTGTTACAGGATTTGGAGCCAGTCTGCCTTCAAGTGTTCCTCTTGAAATATTGGGTTCTGAATCAGGTTCCAGAAGTCTGTGCATTATAAGCTGGTATTTCATTTTTGGATTGACCATAAGACTTTTCGGTGTGTTACCGCAGTGAAAACCCATGAATACATCTGTTGACTTGTAATTGAAGTTACCCTTTATATGTTCATCATACATATCCTGTGGAACAGTGTTGTTTATATCGAGCAATGTTGTTGGTTTAACAGTTGCGCATGTAAGCATATACTCGCTCAAAGCACCGTATATGTCAGCTTCACATGAAATAGGAATTCCCCTTGATGCAAACCGGGAATTCACATAACAGGGGACAAATCCAAACTGGGTCTGAAATGCAGGCCAGCACTTGTTGGCAAAAACAACATGTTTTGAAAAGCCGGAGTTTTTATCCATCCAGTCAGTAAGAGTTACTTCGTATTGGGCAAGTTTTAAAAGGAATTCAGGATAGGTATTACCGGTTCCCAGTTCTTCTGCCATTTCTGCAGCGACATCCTGGATTCTTTTATCTCCTGCATGATTGTTGTAAGCCTCAAAAAGATCAAGTTCTGAATTTTCCATTATCTCAATCCCAAGGTCATAGAGGGGCTTAATGGGGGCATTACATGCAAGAAAATCAAATGGTCTTGGACCAAATGAAATTATTTTCAGG
This sequence comes from uncultured Clostridiaceae bacterium, assembly GCA_964475455.1. Taxonomy (GTDB): domain Bacteria; phylum Bacillota; class Clostridia; order DUPQ01; family DUPQ01; genus JAFGQE01. Next base: position 8,752 of record CAYYXJ010000010.1, read on the forward strand.
TTTCTGACCCCGGTTATAATCCTGGAAATCTCAATAAAGTCATAAATCATGTGGGCAACTTCAACTGCGGTGCCAACAGGATATTCAGGTATATATGGAGTGAGATTTCTAAGACCGATATTATAAGAAGCATTCAACATACCGCAGTATGCATCACCTCTGCCATTTATAAGGTCCTTTCCGGTTTCTTCTGCTGCGGCTGCAAACATAACAGGTCCATCGAACTGCTGGGCGAGTAAAGTAGAAGGGCCTTCCGGTCCGAAATTGCCAAGGAAAATGCATAGTGCATTCGCATCAGTTTGTGAAATTTCAGCCAGGGCTTTCTTAACATCCAATTCGTTTTCTATGGTTGTCTGTATTTCAACCACAGGCATGTTCATCTCCTTGGCATAATTCATAACTGCTCTTCTTCTTTTTTCGGAAAGCTCCACCGGGAAACAGTCTCTGCTGACAGCAACCAGGGCAACTTTTATAGCGGGTATGTTTTTCATGGTTTTTCCTCCTGTAATTTACAGAAATTATATCACAATAATTTACCGTGGTAACTTTTTACCCAAGGTCTATGATCTTTTCTGAAGCTTTGATAAGCCTGTTCATGACGGCTTCTTCCAAATCACCTATACCAAAATATTCACAGTATATTTCCGTGACACCTGTTTTATCAAACAATCTCAGTGCATGAAATATATTTGAAGCAATTTCACTTGGATTATTCCTACTGCCTGCACTTATCCTGTTACTGGAATTATATGATGATAGTGTTTCATCAGAACAAAGTATGCCGGCAGAAGGATTTATACCGGACATATCATTTATCATTTCAATGACTTTTTTTTCTGGACCTTTGACTATGGTAAGAGGGGATTCCGGTGAATAATGCCTGTACTTCATGCCTGGTGATTTTGGTGTTGAAGCTGAATCGGTTTTAAAACCTTTTACAACATCCGGAACAATCATTTTAATATCCCTGAATGAGATTCCACCTGGTCTTAGTATTTCCGGTGGTACAACAGTAAGGTCTATGACAGTTGATTCAAGACCAATTCTGCTTCTTCCGGCATTAATTATTGCGTCAACACGACCGGATAGATCCTCAATAACATGAGAACCGTCCGTGGTACTGGGTTTACCTGAAAGATTGGCACTAGGTGCAGCAATAGGTAATCCTGATGATTCAATTAGTGAGAGTGCAATTTTGTTTGACGGAATACGAAAAGCAGCTGTATTTAGACCACCTGTAACTTCATCAGGCACTGAGGACTTTTTTTCAAGTATCATTGAAAGAGGTCCCGGGCAGAAAAAATGAGCCAGAGTTCCTGCAATGGGCGGAATGGTTTTGGCATACTTTTTTATTTCATCAAAAGAATGTACATGAAGTATGAGGGGATTGTCAGAAGGTCTGCCTTTGGCAGCAAAGATTTTTTTAACAGCTCTGTCATCAAGGGCATTTGCGCCAAGACCATATACAGTTTCTGTAGGAAATGCCACGGTGCCTCCTGATTTCAGAATATCCGCACACTGTAAAATGGATTTTACATCAATATTTTCAGGGTCAATGTTAAAAATTCTGGTCTTCATGGCAATCCTTATAACTCTGAGTGAGATAGTTTCTTTGCCTGATCCTCTGTAATAAGTGCATCAATGAGCTCGTCTAAATCTCCGTTCATTATCGCTTCAATTTTATATAATGTCAGGTTAATCCTATGATCAGTTACACGTCCCTGGGGGAAGTTGTAAGTTCTGATTCGCTCGCTTCTGTCACCGGTTCCAACCTGGCTTTTTCTGTTTTGGGCAATTTCTTCGTTTTGTTCTATCTGAGCAATTTCAAAAAGTTTGGCGCGCAGGATTTTGAACGCCTTATCTTTGTTTTTATGCTGGCTTCTTTCGTCCTGGCAAGTTACTACAATCCCTGTAGGTGTGTGAGTGAGACGTATTGCTGAATCAGTCTTATTTACATGCTGACCACCTGCTCCGGAAGACCTGTATGTGTCAATTTCCACATCATTGAGATTAATATCAACATCAACTTCATCGGCTTCGGGTAGAACTGCCACTGTTACCGTTGATGTATGTATCCTTCCGCTGGATTCAGTTTCCGGGACACGTTGTACCCGGTGAACCCCACTTTCATATTTAAGCCGGCTATAGGCACCATCGGCGTCAATTGAAAATGAAATTTCCTTGATTCCACCTATTCCGGTTACATTTGCATCCAGTATTTCACTTTTCCAGCCCCTGCTTTCGCCATACATTGTATACATCCTATGAAGGTCAGCAGCAAACAATGCGGCTTCGTCTCCGCCTGCACCACCGCGGATTTCAATGATAACACTCTTATTGTCATTGGGGTCACTTGGAAGAAGAAGTACCCGGAGCTGGTCTTCAATGGAAGGCATCAGATCCCTTGCTTCCTTAAGTTCATCATCATACATTTCTCGAAAATCAGCATCCAAACTTCCCGACAGCATGTTAAGAGCTTCTGCAATCTTTTCCTTGACTGCTTTGTACTCCCTGTATTTTTCAACAATTGGCTGCAGGTCATTTATATCCTTCATAAGATCACGGTAACGGTCTTGATTTGATATTACAGCCGGGTCAGATAACTGTCTGGTAATCTCTTCATACCGGTTTTCAATATTTTCCAATTTATCAAACATAATTCACCAATTCATTTAAATTCAACTTTTTGTCAACAAATTCATTTTGTTAACAGCCGCCACTAATTATGTCATATTTGACAATTTAGTGCAATAAAGGGAGTTGCACGGTGTTAATAAAATAAGTATCGTTTTGTTACTTGTTTTAAAAAACCTTTGTATAAAGGCATTCCACAATGTGTAGTAAAAAAAAACAGATAAAACCACAATATATTGTTGATTTTTTCAATCAAAGGTGCGTATAATATTTATAACAGTTTCTAGATATAACATCAAAATATAATACGGGGGATAAATCATTTATTATGAAAAAAATACAAAAGAGAGATGGGCGTATTGAGCGATTTTACAAAGAGAAAATTACATGGGCAATATTCAAAGCGGCACAGGCCTGCGGCGGTGATGACTTTAAAAAGTCAGAGGAGCTCGCAAATCAGGTCGTAGAGGTCGCTTCTTTTCGCTACAAGGATGAAATTCCAAGTGTAGAACAAATACAGGATATTGTTGAAAAAGTTCTTATTGAAAACGGCCATGCAAAAACAGCAAAGGCATACATTCTTTATCGTGAAAAGAGAAGCGGTGCCAGGCAAATGAATGCGCTCATAGGTGCGACCATAGATATGTTCAGTGATTATCTTGGAGAAAAAGATTGGCATGTAAAAGAAAATGCCAACACACAGAAAAGTGTGAACGGCCTAAATAACTATGTAAGGGAAGTTTTTACAAAAAGCTACTGGCTGCATGAAATTTACCCCGAAAATGTAAGAAATGCTCATCTTGAAGGCGACTGCCATATCCATGATCTGGGCTTTTTCGGACCGTATTGTGCAGGGTGGGATCTAAGACAGCTTCTTACAATTGGATTCGGCGGAGTATATGGCAAAGTTGAAAGCAGTCCGGCCAAGCATCTTCGTGCCTTCCTTGGACAGATAGTCAACTCAACATTTACAACACAGGGAGAAACGGCGGGAGCACAGGCGTGGTCAAGCTTTGATACGTACTGTGCACCTTTTATCAGATATGATGAACTGGATTATAAAAAGGTAAAACAGGCGCTGCAGGAATTTATTTTTAATATCAATGTTCCGACCAGAGTAGGATTCCAGTGTCCGTTCTCAAATCTTACATTCGACATCACAGTACCATCGACTCTTAAAGATCATCCCGTTATTATCGGAGGGCAGTACAGGGAAGAAACCTACGGGGATTTCCAGGCGGAAATGGATATTTTCAACAAGGCATTTTGTGAAGTAATGCTGGAGGGTGATGCAAAGGGAAGGGTTTTTACATTCCCCATTCCCACATTGAATATTACCAATCAGTTTGACTGGAACAGTGATGTTGTTGATGAATTCATGAAAATTACATGCAAATATGGAATTCCATATTTCGCTAATTATGTAAATTCAGATCTTTCACCCGAAGATGCTGTATCTATGTGCTGCAGACTGAGACTTGATACCAAGGAACTGAGAAAAAGGGGCGGAGGACTTTTCGGAAGCAATCCATTGACAGGATCTGTAGGTGTTTGTACCATCAACCTTCCTAGACTTGGATATATTTCCGAAACCAAGAATGAATTCAAGGCAAGACTCTGGAAACTTGCACAGATATGTAAAACGAGTCTTGAAATAAAGAGAAAAATCATCGAAGCTCAGACGGACAATGGACTTTATCCTTATTCAGCGAATTATTTGAAGGAAGTTCATGATAGGACAGGGGAGTATTGGTTCAATCATTTCAGCACCATCGGTATTGTCGGTATGAATGAAGCTCTGCTTAATTTCATGGGACAGGATATAACGACTGAAGAGGGTCAGGAGTTTTCAATCGAAATAATGGAATACCTGAGAGACCTTCTGATGGATTTCCAGACGGAAACAGGACATGTATATAATCTTGAGGCAACACCGGCAGAGGGTACAGCATTCAGCCTGGCTAAAAAGGATAAAGAGAAATATCCTGATATTATAACTGCCGGAGAAAATGTAGCTTATTACACAAACTCCACACAGATTCCTGTAGAGTACTCGGATGACATATTTGAAATCCTTGATAAACAGGATGTTCTTCAGTCACTGTATACGGGTGGAACAGTTCTTCATTTGTATCTTGGTGAAAGTATAGAAGATATTGAAACTACAAAGAATTTGATAAAAACTATTTTCACAAAGTATAAACTTCCATATATATCTATTACACCCACATTCAGTATATGCAATGATCATGGATATATTCGAGGGGAGCATTTTGAGTGTCCGGAATGTGGAAGCGAAACAGAAGTGTGGTCAAGGGTTGTTGGATACTTAAGACCGGTTGAAAATTATAACAGCGGAAAGAAGGAAGAGTATTTTGCAAGAAAGAAATTTGTTCTTCAGGAAAAACAGATATCATGCTGATAGCAGGACTCCAGAAAAATTCACTGGTAGACTATAGGGGCAAAGTGGCTGCGGTCGTCTTTGTCCCTTTTTGTAACTTCAATTGTTTCTACTGTCATAATAGAATCCTGTTGGAAAAGGATTCTGAAAAAATCATGTACAGACCAACTGATGAAGAGGAGTTCTTTGAATTCCTTGAAAAAAGAAAAGGTTTGTTGCAAGGGGTTGTTATAACCGGGGGAGAACCTACTCTTCATAAGGATCTGGGTGTATTCATTGACCGGATCAGAGAAAAAGATTTCCCGGTAAAACTTGATACCAATGGGTACAGGCCGGAGGTTTTGAAAATTTTACTTGATGAGGGAAAACTTGATTCCATATCAATGGATATTAAAGGTCCTGCCTCAGAGTATCCTGAAATATGTGGTGTGCTAATTGAAATTGACAGAATCAAAAAAGTATATCCTTGATAAGGGAGAGCGGTCTCGACTATGAGTTCCGCACAACGATACCGCCAGGTTTTACCCTTGAAGATATTGAGGGAACCGTTAAATTGGTGGAGGGAGCAAATCTTTATACTCTTCAGCAGTTCAGAAAGCCTGAAAACACAGGTGATTTTACGGATATACGCAATAATATGAAACCAAAGACAAAGGAATTCTTCATGGAGGCCGTAGAAATCTGCCGGCTTTATGTTGAAGAAATCAAAACAAGGGGTATTACCCTTTGAATCAAAATTGATACACAGATATAAACTTGTGGTATAATACCTTTTGCCGCGCTAGACGGGGAATCAGCGGTGCCCTGTAACCTGCAACCCGCTATAGCAGGGTTTAATCCCCGCCAGAGGCCACCGGCGGTAAGGCAGCCCGGTGTTTTCGGTGTTGAAGACTTGGTCCTTCGCAATGGTTGTTCGTGAATCCCGTCAGGTCCGGAAGGAAGCAGCGGTAAGTGAAATGTACCATGTGCCGGAGGTCAACCTAGTCCGAGCCGTTTGCAGCGAAAGCGCTTGTTGTTTGTGTTCGAAGGCGGGTGCGCGGTTTTTATTTTGCCGTACATTTGATATAATTATAGTACTGAAAAAGTGGAGGAATTATGTCTTACAAGGCATTGTACCGGGAATGGAGACCCGGCACATTCGAAGAAGTCATTGAGCAGGAACATGTTACCAGAACACTCAGAAATGCTGTAAAATCCGGAAGGGTGGCACACGCATATCTTTTTTGTGGAACCAGGGGAACCGGCAAAACAACCATGGCATATATTCTTTCCAAGGCAGTTAACTGTCTCAACCCCAAAAATGGAGATCCATGCAATAAGTGTTCCATCTGTACAGGGATCAATAAGGGAAATGTACTTGACGTAATAGAGATGGATGCAGCATCAAACAACAGTGTGGATAACATTCGGGCTATCAGGGATGAAGTTGCATATACACCGGCAATGACCAAATTCAAGGTTTATATAATTGATGAAGTTCATATGCTATCAACAGGCGCTTTCAATGCGCTGTTGAAAACTCTGGAAGAACCACCGGAGCATGTTATATTTATCCTGGCAACCACAGAACCTCATAAATTGCCTGCAACAGTTCTTTCAAGATGTCAGAGATTTGATTTCCATAGGATTACTGTTGAAGGAATAATTGAAAGACTTGGGCAGATTCTTGAGGCCAAGGGTATAGAAGCCGAAGACAGAGCACTCAGGATTATTGCCAGAGTAGCCAATGGAGCAATGCGGGATGCTATAAGTATTCTGGACCAGACCCTTGCATCCGGTGACAGAAAAATAACAGTGGAAATGGTTCTTGAAAGTGCAGGTATACTGCAGGATGAAGCTGCAATGGACTTGGCTCAGGCTCTTTATGAGAAAAATATAAGGAAAGTCCTGGAGATAACAGACAGTGTTCTGATGCAGGGGAAAAGTACTGCTCAGTTCCTTTCAAGTCTGATATATTATTACAGGAACCTCCTTATCTGCACTGGAATGGATAATCCTGGTTTGTTCATTGAAGGCAGTGATGAGATAATTGATTTTATGAAAAAACAGGCTGAGGAATTTGGCCGTGAATTCATTATTTATGTAATCAGGGAACTATCCCAGGCAGAAAGTATTATTAAAAGATCTACACAACCAAGAACATATCTTGAGGTTGTTTTGATAAATATTTCTTCGATGAATATAACATTTGCTGAACAAGCTTCAATGCTTCAGAGAATTTCTGCACTTGAGGGAAAGATAAACAGATTAAAGAAGATGCAGGTTGAACCTGTCCGGGAAAAGACAGTAGCAAAGTATAGTGAAAGAGCAGAGGTTACGGAAAAAAAAATAAGTGAAATTGCCAAAATAGAAAAACAAATTGTAGTTGTAAAGGATTTTGATTGGTATAAAGTTGTGGATACTTTGAAAAGCCGGGGGGATGTTGACGTTGCTCCCTATTTAAACGGTTCTGCAGCAAAGCTTGAAAATAATATTTTATGTATTGATTTCCAAAGTAATTTCAATAAAAATTTCATACAAAAAGACAGAAAAAAGATTACAATCCTAAAGGATACTGTTGATGAAATGTATGGAGGTGACTTTGAAGTGAGTCTTCTCTGCAATGCATCTTCATCACTTGGTAAGGATGATTTTGAAGATAACGCCAGAAAAGCTGCTGAGGCACTTGGCATCAAACTGGAAATAGAATAAGGAGGAACTTATGGCCAGAGGAGTTATGGGCGGAGGAAAAAACAACAATAACTTTAACAATCTAATGAAGCAAGCCCAGAAAATGCAAATGGAAATGGAAAAGGCCCAGAAAGAACTGGAAGAAAAAACCTTTGAGGGACAGTCCGGTGGTGGAGCCGTAATGGTTGAACTTAATGGCAAAAAGGAAATGACTTCAATTAGCATAAAACCAGAAGTTGCTGATCCCGACGATGTGGAAATGCTTCAGGATTTGATACTAGCTGCATATAACCTGGCACTTGAAAAGGCAGATGAAGAAACCCAGAAAAAAATGGGTGGTATAACCGGTGGTATGAAGATACCAGGTATGTAGGTGAATATGTCCGGTATATATCCAAAGGCAATGGCAAAATTGATAGATGCGTTTGAGTCATTTCCCGGAATCGGAAGGAAAATGGCTCAACGTCTGGCTTTCCATACCCTTTCAATGGATGATAATCATCTTGAAATAATTTCAGATGCCATAAAGAATATAAAAAAGGAAATAACCTATTGTTCTGTTTGTTGTAACCTTGCTGACAGTGATCCATGCAGCATTTGTAAAAGTAACAGAGACAAGGGGACGATTTGTGTAGTGCAAACACCCAGGGATGTAATAGCTATGGAGGGTACTGGAGAATTCAAAGGGAACTATCATGTTCTGCATGGCTTGATTTCTCCGATGGATGGAATTGGCCCCGGAGATATCAAACTGAAGGAGTTACTTGCAAGAATAAGAGACGGTGCTGAAGAAGTTATCATAGCAACCAGTCCTACTGTTGAAGGTGAAGCAACGGCAATGTATATATCCAGATTACTTAAACCTCTGGGGGTCAGGGTGACAAGGATTGCCCATGGCATTCCTGTAGGAGCTGATATTGAATATACAGATGAAGCAACACTCATAAGAGCACTGAAGGGCAGAACGGAAATTTAGGCAAAAAAAAAAGAGGTTCTCGGTTTAAATAATAATAATAATTTCAGGTTTGAGCGCCTCTCACAAATAATATTAACTTATATCAGATATATGTTCACGAGGAATATAAATGAAAAATCGTATATCTTGATTAAAGTATACACCTATTGATGGTGAAAATAAACATGAAAATATTAATATTTTGTGAATAAAATTGTTATTTATGGAGGAAATAAGCATGAAAGTCAGAAAAGCAGTTATTCCGGCTGCCGGATTAGGTACAAGGTTTCTTCCTGCGACCAAGGCTCAGCCGAAGGAAATGCTGCCGATAGTTGATAAGCCTACCATCCAGTATATCATTGAAGAAGCAGTAAGTGCGGGAATAGAAGACATTTTTATTATTTCGGGCAGAGGTAAGCGGGCTGTTGAAGATCATTTTGACAAGTCATTTGAACTTGAGGATATGCTTAGAAAAAGGGGAAATACCGATCTCCTTGAAATGGTGGAAAAAATTTCAAATATGGTAAATATATATTATGTCAGACAGAAGGAACCCGGTGGACTCGGTCAGGCAATTCATTTAGCCAAACCATTCATCGGAAATGAACCCTTTGCAGTTATGCTTGGAGATGATATTGTTGTATCTGACACACCATGCATAGGTCAGATGATAAAACGATTTGAAGATTGCGGTAGTTCAATTATCGGAGTTCAGAAAGTCCCAGTGAGTGAAGTTTCAAGTTACGGTGTTGTTGGGGCAGACAGAGTTTCCGGGAATCTATACAAAATCAATGAAATGGTGGAGAAACCCGCTCCTGAGGAAGCTCCCTCAAACATGGCCATTATGGGAAGATATATCATAACTCCTGAAATATTTGAATGCCTTGAAAGAACAAAACCGGGCAAGAACAATGAAATTCAACTGACCGATGCCCTCGCTTTGCTTTTGGAACAACAGGATATTTATGCATTTGAATACACCGGTAAAAGATATGATGTCGGCAACAGACTTGGCTTCCTTCAGGCAACAGTTGAATTAGCCCTTGAAAGAGAAGATCTCAAGGATGATTTTAAAAAATATTTGATCGGATTAATGAAAAAAATCTGATTTCTACCAACCACCTATCTTATTACGGGTGATTGCACCGAGTACATTTGCTTTGAAATGCGGGTTGTCCATTGAAAGTTTCTTAATGAGTTCCCGTATTTCTTTTCTTTTGGAATCCTTATCTGCCGGACAGGGATTTTCAACAACGGGAATACCATGAATATTTCGGTAATATCTTACATCTTTGCTGTACGAAAATGAAAGCGGTCTGATAACTTCAAGGTTCTTTTTTGAAAGATATGTTATTGGACTGAAAGTATGCATCCTGCCTTCATAGAACAAAGCAAGAAGATATGTTTCAAGCAAGTCATCCCGGTTATGTCCCAGGGCAACTTTATTACAACCCAGGTCAACAGCAGTATTGTTAAGCGCCCCTCTTCTCATATTTGCACAAAGGGAACATGGATTGTCCTCACCTCTGGCCTCAAATACAATTTCGCCTATCTGTGTTTCTACAACTTTGTAATCTATTCCCAACTCATTACACATTCTTGAAATCGGAGAAACATCGAAACCTTCAAAGCCCAGGGTTATGGTCACGGCAAAGATATCAAAGGAATAAGACAAATATTCGCGCACCGCTGACAGTGCATGCAGAAGAACCATACTGTCTTTTCCTCCGGAAACTCCAACACATACTTTATCACCTTCTTTGACTGCGTTGTAGCTTTTAATGTATTTGCGAATCTGACCTTCAAGGATATTGCTCATAATTCCTCCGATAATGAAAATAATTGTACAGCAACGGGTTATAAAATGAAATATGGAAGCTGCGACAGTTTAGCTCAAATTATGTATATTTTATTTACATTGTTGGTAATTAAAGGGGTAATAAGTTAAAATAAGATTATAAAAAGAGAAAGGTAATTACTTATATGGGAATCATGGATTTTATAAAAGGCCAGTTTATTGATGTAATAGAATGGGTTGATACAACCACGGACACAATGGTCTGGAAATTTGAAAGAAAAGGCAATGAAATAAAGATGGGGGCTCAGTTGACAGTAAGAGAATCACAGGCAGCCATCTTCGTTAATGAAGGACAGATTGCTGATGTATTCACACCGGGCAGATATGAATTGTCAACACAGAACATGCCTGTAATGACCACCTTGAAATCATGGAAATATGGATTCAATTCACCATTTAAGGCGGATATCTACTTTGTAAATACCAAACAATTTACCAATAGAAAATGGGGAACGGCAAATCCTATAATAAGAAGAGACTCAGACTTTGGAATGGTCAGATTGAGAGCCTTTGGGATTTATTCATTCAAGGTTGATGATCCGGCGCTTTTCCTGAAGGAAATTCTTGGAACAACACCTGACTTTACTGCAGCTGAAATAGAAGGACAATTAAAGCGGCAGTTGGTGTCCGGTATTTCTGATTCACTTGCTGAATCAAAGATACCTGTTCTTGATATTGCAATGAACTACGATGAGCTTGGAGCAGAAGCGGTAAATACTCTTCAACCAAGATTTTCCGGAATAGGGCTTAAATTAGTATCCCTTTATATTGAAAATGTTTCACTTCCGGAGGGAGTGGAAAAAGTTCTTGATAAAAAAACCCAGATGGGGGTTGTGGGGGATATGAACACATATACGAAATATCAGACCGCAGAAGCTATTAGGGATGCTGCACAGAATGAAGGCGGAGGAACTGCCGGAGCAGGTGTTGGTCTTGGCGCCGGGGTTGCAATGGGGAAAGCTATGGCTGATGCAATGAACCAGCCGCAAACACCTGTACAAAGTTCTTCAAAATGTCCTGAATGTGGTTCTTCAGTACCTGATGGGGCAAAGTTTTGTCCTGAATGCGGAAAAATGTTTGGAAGCGATTCATGTGTGTCATGTGGCAAACCAATTCCCAAAGGAGCGGCATTTTGTCCTGAATGCGGAAGTCCGCAAAAAGAAAAATGTGGAAAATGCGGAGCTGAAATGATTCCGGGTACTAAATTCTGTCCTGAGTGTGGAAATAAGAAGGAATAAATCCAGGGTAAATTATGAGCGAAAATGTAAAAAAGGAAACAAGCCAGTTTCCATGCAGTTCCTGTGGTGCTGCAACAGTCTTTGATCCTGAAAGCGGAGCAATGAAGTGTGATTACTGCGGTACTGTCACTGAGATTGATAATCTTGATGATGAAATATTGGAGTGATCGTTTTCTGATGCTGCTGAAAATGAGCCCAAGGAAAAGTGGCAGGGTGAAACCAAGGTGGTCCAGTGTGAAAACTGCGGAGGACAGACTGTCCTGGAAGATTCAGCTGTTGCAGATAAATGCCAGTTCTGTGGTTCACCGCATGTTGTAAGCATATCGGAATTCCGTGGAATAAAACCGGAATCTCTGATCCCGTTCAAAATATCAAAGAAAAAAGTACGGGAATTATTTAAAAAATGGATTTCGAAAAAACCATTTGCTCCCAGAGCTTTGAAAAAAGAATATAAAGGTGACATGATCAATGGTATATATATTCCCTACTGGACTTATGACACCGATACTTTTTCAGCATACACTGCTGAAGCAGGAACCTACTATTATGTGACAGAGCATTATACAGTAATGGTGAATGGTAAGGCGCAGAGGCAGACCAGGCAGGTAAGAAAGATAAGGTGGAGGCATGTAAGCGGAACTTATCCACGGTTCTTTGATGATATCCTGGTAAATGCTTCAAATAGAGAAAATGCAGAAATGATTTCAAGGGTTGAACCATTCAGAATAGAAGGACTGGTAAATTATCAACCGGGTTTTCTGTCAGGGTTTGCTGCTGAGAGATATGCAGTGTCATTGAAACAAGGGTGGGGAATTGCTAAAGATAAGGCAACCGATCTCCTCAGACAGGAAATAATCCGGAAAATCAATGCCGATGAGGTCAGAAATCTTAGGCTTAAAACCAACTATTCGGGAGTCAGGTACAGACATACGCTGTTTCCGGTTTGGATTTCATCATATCGCTACAGGAACAAAACCTTCAAATATACTGTCAACGGGCAGACCGGCAGGTTCTATGGAAAGGCTCCGGTCAGTGCGTTGAAAGTGGTTTTAGCCATATTGATAACCCTGCTGGTTATAGCAGCTGCTATTTATCTTTTAGGTGAATCCGGTATACTTGAAAGCGGTGCAAATTATTATTGATAATTGGTAACTAAAATAACAAAATTAGTTTTAGTAACCTCTATCCGGGTATATATGTACCATACTGATGGAGGTTTTATTATGATTAGTGAAAAAATATTAAATTTATTGAATGAACAGATAAAAAAAGAGTTTCATTCTGCATATCTTTATTTAGGTATAGAGGCATATTTTCAGGAAAAAGGGCTTAAGGGAATGGCGAACTGGTTCAGAATCCAAGCTCAGGAAGAACTTGATCATGCCATAAAATTCTTTGGATATGTCAGTGAAGTAGGGGGACTGGCTCGGCTTGGAACGATTGAGGCTGTTACCAGCACATATAAAGATCCCCTGGAAGCGATGAAAGCATCATTGCATCACGAGCAATATATCACAAAGTCAATATATACCATTGTTGAAGCAGCCAATGAGGAAAAGGATTATAAAACAAATTCTTTCCTGCAATGGTTTATAGATGAGCAAGTAGAAGAAGAAGCAAACGCAGAGGATAATGTAAGAAACCTTGAATTAGTAAAAGATCATCCAAACGGATTGTTTATGATTGATCGTGAAATGGCATCCAGGGTTTATGTTCCAATAACTCCGGCAGGAGCTTGATAGAGAAAGAGAATATTAAAACAGCCGGGACTACCGGCTGTTTTATTTTAAAGAATTATAAAATCTTATAGACAATAACATTTTTATATTGTAAAATTTACTTCGCATGTAACGGGATGTAGCGCAGTTTGGTAGCGCACCTGGTTTGGGACCAGGGGGCCGCAGGTTCGAATCCTGTCATCCCGACCACTTGAAAAAACATCTGGACAGGTTCAAACCTATCCCGGTGTTTTTTTATTTGACACAACATCCCTGGGATAACGTGTCAAATATGAACGAACATCCCAGGAATAACGTGTCAACTTTGACACGTTATCCCAGGGATGATCGTTTTTCCATGGAAGCAACCGGTGGTTGCGAAGGTTCAAGCTGTGCTTGATTGCTATGCAACTGTTGTATTTGTTAAGATTTGGTAAGATAATAAATGAAGGAGCAATTATGAAACTACATGAAAAGATATTGTATTATCGAAAGAAGGCGGGCTTGTCCCAGGAAGGTCTGGCGGAGCAATTGGGAGTGTCCAGACAGGCCGTCAGCAAGTGGGAAACCGGTGAAGCGGTTCCTGAGGTCACCAAGATACTAAGTTTGGCAAAAGCTTTTAATGTGACAACAGACTGTCTCTTGAATGATGATGAGCCGGTAGAAGACACATCAAAATCATATGAATATGACCGGTCAGAGTCAACGGGCAATACATGGGTTGATAGTATACCAGGTGTTCTTGGGCGTTTGCTTCGACGATATGGCTGGCTCTTCGGAGTCTACATGGCAGTGTCCGGATTCCTTTTCATATTACTGGGTACAGGTGCAAAGCTCATAAGTAAAAGAATGTTCAGCGGGTTCGGATTCGGTGACAATGCTATTCCAACGGATCAAATTTTCTTTGATCAGTCGGGGTCAATGACTGTATTTGATATTGTGTCAAATAATCCGATTTCTATAATGGGATCAGTAATAATTGTTATTGGAGTGGTTCTATTGATTGGAGGTATTGTTCTGGCATTGGTTTTAAGAAAGCTTGGAAGGGACAGCGCTTAACAATTTTATCAGGGGACTTGGTGGGCTTTTCGGTTTTTCCGAAAAGCTCATTTATTGTCTGAAGATAAATCTGCGGGGATCGACTTGGTCCGAAATACAAAAAGTCTGTTGAGAACATATCCGATGCCTGTATAAAAAGCCATTCCAAGAATTACTCCAAAGGTTTCATTCAGTCCGGCAATATCTATCAGCAGATACTGGAGCAGTTGGGTAAGGCCCAGCAAGGAGCCTGTAACCAGAAGAAACTTAAGAGCTTGCCGGCCAGTCTTATCCCGGCTTCTGAAAGTGAATTTTCTGTTTAAGATAAAACTTACTGTAATGCCTACTGCATATCCTGCCAATGTATAAAGAGCATAATGTATACCTGTCAGCTTCAGTAAAAAAATAACAAGAGCGGTTATTCCGGTGTTAACCAGACCGACTGCCCCATAGCGAATCATTGTAAATATTTCAGCCAGTATTTTTTTTCTTTCAATCACATATGTAATTATATAACAAATATCTTTTTATGGTCTTTATTTTGATGGTATTATTTAATTATGAAGAAAGTAATTCTTATTTTTACAGTAGTTGCAATACTTTTAACCTCATGTGCAGTGGAGCAGGAGCCTTATTCAAAAACCGAGTTATATCTGGGAACGGTTGTAACAATAATTATTTATGATGAAAATGCTGAAGATCTTATGAATGGTTCAATGGCTGAAATAGGGAGACTGGAAAACCTGCTTTCAGCGAATATTGAGAGCAGTGAAATATCCAGAATAAATGAATCAGCTGGAATAAAAGGTGTTGATGTTTCAGCGGAAACCATAGAAGTAATTGAAAAGGGATTGGAATATTATGACACAAGCAGCGGTTTGTTTGATATAAGTATCGGCCCTCTTGTAGACCTATGGGGTATAGGAACATCTGAAGCAAGAGTTCCTTCCACGGATGAGCTTGATGCTGCGATAGATAAGATTGGAATAGATAATATTAGGATCGAGGGGAATAATGTGATGCTCCTTGAAACCGGAATGAAAATTGATGTGGGTGGCATTGCGAAAGGATATATTGCTGACAAAACGGCAGAATACTTGAAAGAAAATGGTTGTGATGCTGCAGTAATAAATCTTGGGGGAAATGTGCTGACAGTCGGAGCAAAACCTGATGGAACAAAGTGGAGGATAGGCATTCAAAATCCATTTGAACCAACAGGTACATATTTAAGGGTTATTGAAGTTGATGAGATGTCTGTTGTGACTTCAGGTTCATATGAAAGATTTTTTGTAGAAGATGGCATTACATATCATCATATCCTTGATCCCGGTACAGGTTATCCTGCAGATTCAGACATTGCCGGGGTATCAATTATCAGCAGCAAGTCCATTGATGGTGATGGGTTATCAACTACTGTTTTTGCCATGGGTTTTGAAAAAGGCATTAATATGATAGAACTGATCTCAGGAGTTGAGTGCATAATTATATTGAAAGATGGAAATATTCAATATTCATCAGGAATTGCAGATTTTATTAACTGATGCTTGTTGAAAACATAATCAATTTCCTATACCATTTAAGAGTAAAGAAAAGCAGGAGAAAATGATGTTAAAAATTTGTTTTATTGGTGAAGTTCTAATAGATTTTACACCTGCCGGGCTATCTTCAAACGGCAATATTCTGTTTGAGAGAAATCCCGGCGGAGGTCCAGCAAATGCCGCAGTATCAGCGGCAGTTCTGGGAGCTCCTTCATTTTTTATAGGCATGGCGGGACAGGACATGTTCGGCACATTTCTAAAAAAGACATTTGAGGATAAAAATGTTGACACAGCTGGATTTCGGTTTTGTGAAAATGTAAATACCACCCTTGCCTTTGTTCAGCTGGATGAAACGGGCAACAGAAGTTTTTCTTTTTATAGAAATCCCGGGGCAGACATGATGCTTTCTGAAAAGGATGTAGATTTTGGAATTGTTGATGATTGTGACATTCTTCATTTTTCATCTGTAAATATGAGTAAGGGAGAATCACGAAATACCACAAGAAAAGTAGTAGATCATGCAAAGGCAAATGGGAAAATAATATCATTTGACCCCAATTTAAGGGAATTGCTTTGGGATAGTCTGGGCGAAGCAAAAAGCGTAATTGATGAAATGATCGGTTACTCGGATATCCTTAAGATATCAGGTGAAGAGATAGAATTCCTCACCGGTGAAAAGGATATAGTAAAGGCTACTGAAATGCTTTTTAAAAGAGGTATTCCATTGATATTTACAACCCTTGGTCCTGAAGGCTGTTATTACCGGCACAAAAACGGCAGCGGTTTTCTGCAGGCTTATGCTACCAAGGTTGTTGATACAACAGGTTCGGGAGATGCTTTTGTGGGAGCGATACTATATAAAACTGCTTTGCTTGAAAAAAAGCCGGAAGACCTTTCCAAAGAGGAAATTTCTGAAATGGCAGATTTTGCCAATGCGGCAGGCTCTGTTGCTGCAACAACTAAAGGTGGCATACCTTCTATGCCTGATGTGGACAGAGTCAATGAATGCCGGAACAACATACCACTGCTTTAAGGAGATGAAATGAGACTCAGAATAGGGGTTTTTGCATCCCATGGGGGAAGCAACATGCAGGCAATTATAGATGCTTGCAAAGACGGGACAATTGATGGGGAAGTCTGTGTTTTGATCAGCAACAATTCAAATGCATATGCAGTGGCCAGGGCAAAGAAAGACGGAATTCCCGTATATCACCTCAGTAGCTCAAATTACCCGAATCGGGAAGACCTGGATGAGGCAATGATTCTTGTTCTGGAAAAATATAAAGTCAATTTGGTTGTACTTGCGGGATTCATGAGAAAATTGAATGACGCTGTTTTAAAAAAATACAAAAATAGAATACTGAATATTCATCCTGCATTACTTCCGAAATTTGGCGGACAGGGAATGTTTGGAATAAAAGTTCATGAGGCAGTAATCGCCGCTGGAGAAACAGAATCCGGGGCCACAGTTCATCTGGTCAATGAAAAGTATGATAATGGAAGTATTCTAAGCCAGGTGATAGTAAAAGTTGAGACTTATGATACACCAAAAACCCTTGCTGAAAAAATACTTCCTGAGGAACACAGGCTTTATGTTGAGACCCTTAGAAGAATTTCATTGGGCGAGTTGAAAATTTGATGATCAATGGACATTGGTTAAGGGAACTGACTGATGGTATAAATCGTATATATAAAGAGGATATTGAAATATGAGTTCGGGGAAAATAAAACCAAGACATGTGATTTTCTTTATCTGCATATTATTGTATGTAGTCAACTTGCTGTGGGTTATTTTTTCCGGGAGATGTGTTTTTGCTGAAACAACCAGCATCTATAATTGTGTGATGTTGGTTCTTGATGCAGTCTTTTTACTTATTTTTTATGCTTTTCTTAAAAAAGGTGCCCTGACAGTAAGATATTTGAATATAATGTTTGTGGTACTTGTATTGATTCCCTTCCTGATTGCTTTGGCGGCAGGCGGGGTAAAATTCTAGATAACAATGAAATGGTCGGTGAAAATGAATAGAGAAAAAAATAACTATGACATCATGGTAATTGGAGCAGGAGTTGTAGGGGGACTCATAGCCAGGAGTCTCTCATTCTATGATACAAGGGTTTGTGTTGTTGACAGGCACATAGATGCGGCGATGGGAGCAAGTGGTGCAAACTCGGGAATTGTCCATGGTGGGTATGATGCTAAACCGGGGAGTCTTAAAGCAAAGTTCAATATTCTGGGGACTGCCATGATGGAAGAAACTTGTAAAAAGCTTGGGGTTCCATATAAGAACACGGGCTCATTTGTAATAGCTTTCGGACCTGAGGATGAGATTGAACTATCAAGACTTTATGAAAACGGGACCATGGGAGGGATCGAAGGACTTGAATTGATTGATGGTGAAGAAGCCAGAAAACTGGAACCGGCTTTGAATCCTACGGTCACAAAGGCACTCTGGTCAAAGACTGCAGGTGTTGTATCACCATATAAACTGAACATTTCTGCATTGGAAAACGCTGTAATTAATGGAGTGGATTTTTTAAGGGAGACAAATGTAACTGGTATTGCTAAGACTCAAACAGGGTTTTCAGTTGAAACTGACTCTGGGCCCATAAATACAAAGATAATCATTAACTGTGCAGGTATATATGCCGATGAAATTGCAGGCATGGTTGATGATAAATTTTTCAATCTAATTCCCAGAAAAGGGGAGTATCTTTTAATGGATCGGTCTGAAGGCGGATTGGTTGACAGAGTGATATTCCAAACACCGTCAGAAAAAGGCAAAGGTGTTTTGGTTATGACCACCGTAGATGGAAATCTCCTTATCGGGCCGGATGCCAATATAGCAGCATCAAAGGATGACAGCTCAACGAATGCGAAGAGCCTGGACTTTGTATATAAAACCGCTCTCAGGAGTTGCAGCAATCTTCATCTTGATAAAGTTATAACATCTTTTGCAGGGTTACGTGCAACACCGGACACCGGTGATTTTATAATTGGTGAGAGTAAAAAAGTCCCGGGTTTTTATAATGTCGCCGGAATTGAATCCCCGGGGTTATCATCTGCTCCGGCCATTGCTGATTATGTAGCTGCTGAAATAAGCAAAATCCTGGGTGGACTGGCACTAAAGGATAACTACACAGAAGTTCTTGATAGCCATGAGTTTTTCAGAGACATGACAATGGAAGAAAAGGAAGATGCGATAAAGAAAAACCCGGGTCATGGCAGGGTTGTGTGCAGATGCGAAAATGTTACTGAAGCAGAAGTACTTGAAAGTATAAGAAGACCTGCAGGGGCAAGGACAGTCGATGGCGTAAAAAGGAGAACACGGGCGGGAATGGGAAGATGCCAGGGAGGTTTTTGTATGCCGACGGTAGTGGAAATATTGTCCACTGAGCTTGGAATTGAAAAAGAAGATGTATTGAAGGGTGACAGGGGTTCATACATTCTTGCCGGGAGGAACCGGAAATGATAGAAAAAAGAAGTCTGGTAATAATAGGAGCCGGTCCTGCAGGTCTTGCAGCTGCTGTCAAAGCTAAAAAGAAAGGCATAAATGATGTATTGCTCCTTGAAAGAGAGAATCAGCTTGGTGGTATTCTCAAACAGTGCATTCACAACGGGTTTGGCTTACATGTATTCAAGGAAGAACTGACAGGACCTGAATTTGCACTGAGATACATTAGAAAAGTCCATGAGCTGGGAATTGAATACAAACTGGATACTATGGTCATATCCATTGATAATAATAAAAATATAACTACCGTAAGTCCGCAGGACGGACTGAGAATATATCAGGCAGAAGCAATTATTCTTGCCATGGGATGCCGTGAAAGACCCCGGGGAGCATTAAGAATTCCGGGTACAAATCCAAGTGGAATATTCTCAGCGGGTACTGCTCAGAGATTTGTTAATATCGAGGGTATGAAACCGGGAAGAACCGCAGTAATCCTTGGTTCAGGGGATATCGGACTTATAATGGCCAGAAGGCTAACCCTTGAAGGCATGAAAGTAAAGACAGTTTGTGAAATAATGCCTCATCCCGGCGGTCTTACAAGAAACATAGTTCAGTGTCTTGAAGATTTTGATATACCGTTGAAACTTTCTCATACAGTAACTCAAATACATGGTAAAAAGCGCTTGGAGGGTGTAACTATATCCAAAGTTGATGAAGATTACAAACCAATTGAAGGTACTGATCAATATATTAAGTGTGACACACTATTACTATCAGTCGGTTTAATTCCTGAAAATGAATTATCTGAAGAGGCAGGGGTTATGTTGGATCCGGCTACAAAAGGGGCAGTGGTCAACCAGCATCTTGAAACTTCAGTTGATGGAATTTATGCATGCGGTAATGTTCTCCATGTACATGACCTGGTTGATTATGTTGCACTTGAAGCGGAACGTGCTGCCGGATCAGCAGTAAAACGTATCAAGGGAAAAAACAGAAAAAAGACAAAGAGAATAATAGTAAAAAAGGGAGAGGGAATAAGGTACACTGTTCCCCAGCATATAGACAGGAGTGAAAAGGAAGAAAAAATAAAAATATACTTCCGGTCAAGGACAATACTTGACTCTGTAAGGGTAAATGTTATAAGTAAAGGAAAAATTATTTATAGCAAGAAATTCAAACAGCTGGTTCCCGCTGAAATGGAATATGTCAAGATTTCATCAGAAGAAATTAAGGGCAGCAGTGTTAAAATAGAGGCGGTTAAAAAATGAAACGAGAAATGGTTTGTATCAGGTGTCCGAAGGGATGCAGGATGACAGTTGATTATGAAGGAACCAAAGTTCTGAACGTAAAGGGAAACAGTTGCAGCAAGGGTTTGGCCTATGCAATTGATGAAATTACAAAGCCGGTCAGAATTGTTACATCCACTGTAAAGGTTTTAGGAGGTGCGTTACCTGTTGTTCCTGTAAAAACGAATAAGGCCATCCGCAGAAATTTGATATTTGATGTAATGGAGGAAATAATTTCAGCAGAAGTGGAAGCACCGGTTAAGGAAGGCCAGATCATACTTAAGAATCCTGCTGATTGCGGAGCTGATGTTGTTGCAACCCTTGAACTTGGGAAGGTGAAAAATGGTTGATTTGAAAAATCTTAGAATTTTAATAACGGGAGCAAGCAGAGGAATAGGCCTGGCCATTGCAAAAAGGCTTTCCCTGGAAGGTGCAGTTCTTTGTCTGGGAGCGAGTTCGCCTGATAGTTTCAATGAAATAAAAAGCGAGTTCAATAATGACAGAACATTTTATGTCAACGGGAATCTTCTGAAAAAAAAACCTCCGATAAATATGGTTCGTGAAGCAGCCGATTTAATGGGTGGAATTGATGTTGTCATAAACAATGCCGGAATGGCATTCGCAAAGCCTGTTGAGGAAACAAGTGCAGATGACTGGGACAAAGTAATGAAGCTTAATGCCAGAGCACCATTCCTCATCTGCCGTGAAAGTGTCAGATATCTTAAGGATTCCGATTGCCCGTCAATCATAAACATTTCATCTGTAGTTGGTGTTAAAGGGTATGAAAATCAAGCAGCTTATTCTGCATCCAAACATGCATTGATGGGATTTACCAGTGCAATGGCCAAAGAATATCAAAAATATGGTGTCCGCGTACATACAATTGCTCCCGGCGGAGTGGCAACAGAGATGGTTCTTGGAACACGCCCTGATCTGGATGCATCGGTTTTAATTGAACCTGAAGAAATTGCGGACCTGGTCTGGTACATTCTTACCCGCCGTGGCAACGCAGTAATAGACGAGTACAATATTCGCAGAGATGCAAATATCCCTTATAAATAAAAAATTTTTGGCAAATCACTCCAGTGAATGTTTGGCAGATTGTTGTCTCATGTATATGATGCAGATTAATGCGCCCAGCGGGAATAAAGCGCTTGCCAGTAATCCTACACGCATGCCTATCTGTATTCTGTCGAGTCCTAGAGAACGGCCAGCAGCAGCTATAAAGGTGCTTTGAGCGGCTGCATCTGTAATAACACCCATTGCCCATGGTCCTATTGAAGCCCCGATATCACCACCGGCTGCAAGAAAGGCAAAAAGCCAGGTGCCTGCAAGCGGGAACCGTTCAGCTGATAAAACCAATGTGCCGGGCCATAAAAGACTGACAGCCAGGCCACAAACAGCACAGGCTATCAAGGACAATAAATCATAAGGCGAGATTGCTACTATCAGATAGCATAAAAAGGCAGTAATTGTTCCGGTAATCATAATGGTGTACAAGCTTATATTCTTCCCATACTTACCGTGCAAAAGTCTTCCGATACCAAGCATCATGGCAAACATTGCCATTCCGCTTATATCACCCAATGCTTTTGGAATATTCATTACCTTTTCCATATAGGCAGATGACCATTGGCTCATAATTAATTCAGATGCTGCGCCAAGTGCTATTGCAAAAACTGCAGCGATGAAGAATTTATTTCGAACATGCTTCAGGATTCCTTCGCGATGTTCTTCTGAAACAGAAGGTCCGAAAGGCACCTGGGAAAACAAAAATGCATTTATAGCAGGTGGAATAGCCCAGAGGATCATAATAATAGGCCATGACTGTCTGCCAAATATAAAGAGTAACAATGTGGTAATAATTATTACACCCATTTGACCCCATGCATAAAATGAATGGAGTAATGACATGGATGAAGATTTGCTGTCTGATGGGATTGCGTTAACCGTAGGACTAATCAGAAGTTCGAGCAGTCCACCCCCGGCAGAAAACAGCAAGGTGCCTACTATGAAACCGGGATAAGGATTTTGCATAAACATAGGGGCCAGAGCAAAAAATACAAATCCTGCAGCTGCAAATATGTGGGCACTTGTCAGGAATGGTCTGTAACCATGTCGGTCAACTGCATGACTGAACAAAATATCCACTATAACCTGAGTAACAAAGTTTATTAAAACCAGCAGACCAAGTTGACCGAAACTTAAAGAAAACTGCTCTCTAAGGGGAATGAACAATACCGGTGTTAGGTTAACAACAGTTGCCTGTACCAAATAGCCAAGATAGCAAGCTTTTGTTGTTGATTTATATGTTAACTTTGTTAATTTCATATTACGGTTGATTATATCATACAGACAATAATATTCACGCAACTTGTCAACTTTGTTGTATACAAGTAAACTGAATATAGATTATCCAACATAGTGATGCAATAAAAATTAGATTTGAGGAATATTTATGTTCAAAGTCCTATTAGTGGATGACGAAGAAGAAGTTAGACAGGGAATAAGAGACAGAATAGACTGGGCTAGGTTTAATCTTGAAATCTGTGCAGAAGCTGAAAATGGTAGGGAAGCACTTGAATTTTTTGATGAAAAAATTCCGGATATAGTTATAACTGATATCAATATGCCTTTTATGGATGGACTGGAGCTTGCAGAAAAAATCAAGGATGGATACCCTACA
>CAYYXJ010000011.1:0-30096 GCA_964475455.1 uncultured Clostridiaceae bacterium
CAACATCCCTGGGATAACGTGTCAAATCTGACACGTTATCCCAGGGATGTTGTGTTCAGCAAGCTATAATATTTCGTATTCCTCTTCAAATGTAACTACCAAATCTTCTCGGTGTCTTTTGGTCATCCGGTGTCTGGCTTTTCTGTTATCAACTGTATCAAAAATTATAGAGAAGTCATAGTCATCAGGATAAAGTTCACTGGCAGGAATCCTAAGTTCCACACGCTTATGATTCACAAGATATTTTTTCTTCTTTATCTGAACTCCGACCATACCGTTTTTATCCACTTTTCTGAAGACTATTGCAGTATACTCCTGGGGATGCACTATAACACTGTCACCAATTCCAAATTTTCCAGATAAATCAGGAGTTTCAGTCTTGTCCCTGTCAATGAATGACAATCTTGGTTTTTTAACTGTTTTCTCCTTTTCTGTACTTACAATCCCGGAGAACTCAGATTCATTGAACACCACCTCTTCTACTGATTTAACCTTGAATTGGTGATACGCAGCTTTGTGTGCTCTTTCAACCATATCAAGGGACAGTCCGATTCTCCTTGCTATGTACAATGCACAGCTTTCCCCGGCTTCGCCGATTTCCAGTTTGTACAACGGTGCAAGGTTTTCCCTGTCAAAGGCCATTCTGGCGTTGATAAAACCTGCTGTATTCCTGGCGAAATCCTTGATCTCCGGATAATGGGTCGTAGCTGCTATCAAGCATCCTCTCTTCATCATTTCTTCAAGCACGACTGTGGCAATGCCCATGCCTTCAGTCGGGTCAGTCCCTGACCCAAGCTCGTCCAGCAGAACCAGCGACTGGTCATCGGCTGTCTCGAGTATATTTATTATTCTCGTCATGTGTGAGGAAAAAGTGGACAGATTCTCTGTTATGCTCTGCCCGTCACCAATGTCACAAAGCACCATATTCCTCATGCAGAAACTTGCCTCGTCTGCAGGTATATGCAGTCCGCATTGCACCATAAGTGAAAACAATCCCACGGTTTTCAGTACAACGGTCTTTCCCCCGGTATTGGGACCGGTGATGATTATTGCCTTGATTACATTGCCGGATGAGTCTGTATACCCAATCTGAAAGTCCAGCGGGACAACCTTTTCACTTTGAAGCAGCGGATGCCTCCCACCCTTTAGATTGATTGTGCTGCCTGTTGTTATCCCGGCAGGTATAGCATTCATCTGTATGCTGAATTTCGCCTTGGCAAAAATGAAATCCAATGTTTCCATTGCCTCAATATTAACCTTGATGAACCGAAGTTCATCCTCAACCATTGCAGTCAGTGTATACAGCACTTTTTTTACTTCAATATCTTCTTCAACCATAAGATTTGAAATTGCAGATTGAATTTTCCCAACAGATTCAGGCTCTATGAAAACCGTTCCTCCCGTATTTGATTTATCTATGACACTTCCCTGAATCCGATTTCTGTATTCTCTTTTTACAGCAATGGTCATTTTCCCATTTCTGGTTACAATAAAGCCATCACTTAAATACTTTTCATTGCTTTTCATAATGCTGTTGAGTTTATCCTTTGCCTTATCAGAGAACATGACTATCTTTTTTCTAACAGAAGAAAGCTCACTTGAAGCCCTGTCATCTACTCTACCATTTCTTATGCATGTTTCAATTTCTCCCTGTAAAGCAGATAGGTCACTTATTGAGTATCCCATATCAGAAATCGACTCTGAAGCAGAAGCTGCTCTTTTTAAGTAGCTTTTCATCCTGTTGCATGTAGAAATGAAGCCAGCTACCGCCTCAAGCTGCTCAGGATTTAACAGACCATTGATTTCAATCATCTCAACCGCCATCAGCAATTCTGTCATTGAAGCAAGAGGAGGATTTCCAACAGATTCCAGTGTTTTTCTAGCCATAGTGGTATCTTCCATATGCCTTAAAGCTTCTCTTTCGCTCATATATGGTTTCATTCGCTCAATTCGTTCTTTCACTTTGTCTGACAAAGCTTGTTCACGAAGCATATTTAAAATTTTGTCGAATTCCAATTCCCTGTGAGTATTTCCTATCATAATTACCTTCCTATAAAAAACCTGCACCCATGTCCTCTATGCCCCGGACTGCAGTGCAGGTTACTCATATATCTTAACAATTAAAAAGCGGATTAATTATCCGCCGCCTTACCATATTAATGGAAATTCTAATGTTTTGAAGCAGTCTAAAGGCAGTGGACCGGCTCCACGAAATTTTTACACAAAATATCTACGTGCGCCGGCACATTATTCTGTTAGGTA
This sequence comes from uncultured Clostridiaceae bacterium, assembly GCA_964475455.1. Classification (GTDB taxonomy): domain Bacteria; phylum Bacillota; class Clostridia; order DUPQ01; family DUPQ01; genus JAFGQE01. The sequence goes on from CAYYXJ010000011.1 coordinate 2,263, forward strand.
AATTCCTTCAATTAATACCGACATCAAAACTCCTTTGTAATTAATACCTGTTCATTTTAACATATTCTGACTATTTTGTATTATAATAATTAATATTACTATGAGGTGGCCCTATTGAAAAACAATATATTGGTCAAAGTTCCAGGTTTGAAGCCGGAAGAACAGCAGCGATTTATTTTCACAAATCTCAAAGACAACATCAGCAGGTTGAAACTTGCAGGTCTTACTTTTCTTATCATAGAAATTACAATGTTGGCATGGTTGCTCCTCAAAGGAATAATAAATACAGATAATCCGATGGACTCAACTCTCTTATACCTTTATGCTGGAATTATTATTTTCCTATCTCTATATTTGCTTATTTTTGTTTATCTCGGTAAAAAGGCCAAAATAAAAAACATGACTTTTATAAGACTGTTTCTTATTACAGGTTTAATGCTTGTTCTAATCTGGGGAGTTTTCCTTGTTTTGTTCAATCAATCAGACGGTTATATTCCAAGTGCATATATACTTATCATGATGTCCATTGGCATAATACCTTACCTAAGTTTCTGGGAAATTGCCATCACAATGATACCCTCCCAGGCACTTATTACACTTTATGTAATTACCACCAACTCTTTTACAACCAATGTTTCAACAGATTTACTATTTGACTCATGGAGTTTTTGCCTTATCTCAATATTGATTTCAACACTGTTCTATAGTATGAGAATTGCAAATTTCAAAAAAGACATTGTACTAATGGAACAAAATGACATGCTCAAGCAAAATTCCGAAATTGATGCATTAACCGATATTTACAACAGAAGAAAAATGGATGAAGAACTTGAAAATGAATGGCATAGGTCCAGCAGATCACAAAAACCCCTTGCTTTTCTACTTATTGACCTGGACCACTTTAAAAAATACAACGATACATATGGACATTTGGAGGGTGACATTTGCCTTAAAAAGGCTGCGGAAATAATGTCGAAGACCCTGAAGCGTTCAACTGATGTTATTTTCAGATATGGTGGAGAAGAATTTGCGGCTATACTTCCATTTACCTCCCTTGACGCTGCCTGCTTGGTTGCTGAAAAAATACGAAAGAACATAGAAAATGCCCGGATTGAACACGAGCATTCTGAAACAGGGTTTTTAACCATCAGTATCGGAGTTTCCGCAGCAACAGGTTCACATGAAACAGACCCACAAAAATTATGCCTCCAAGCTGACAAGGCACTCTATGCAGCAAAGAAATCGGGACGAAACAAGGTTGTTTGCCATGGAAAATGATTATCTTCTTTTTTGAAGCTCATCAAAAATTTCATCAAGTGTTATTCCTTTTTCAACAAAAAGAACCATAAGATGATATAGAAGGTCTGCTGATTCATAGATTACTTCTTCCTTGCCATCATTCTTTGAACCAATTATAACCTCAGCAGTTTCTTCCCCTACTTTCTTAAGTATCTTGTCGATACCTTTTTCAAAAAGATAATTGGTATAAGACCCTTCCCTGGGGTTTTCTTTCCTATCAACTATAACTGAATAAAGTTCATCAAGAATTTTACTTTTTTCACTCATTTACAACATCTCCCTTTTTGTCCAGACTTCTGTAAAAACAAGAAAATTCTCCGGTATGACATGCCACACCTTCCTGTTTTACCATATATAGAATACAATCCATATCACAGTCAACCATAACCTTTTCTACATGTTGAAAATGACCGGATGTTTCCCCCTTATGCCACTCTTTGTTTCTGCTTCTGCTAAAATAATGTGCCGTACCTTTTTCAAGGGTTTTTTTCAATTGCTCCTTTTTTGCATAAGCCTGCATCAGAACCCGACCGGTCACTGCATCCTGTGTGATGACAGGTATCAAACCTTTTTCATTAAATTTCAATGCATCCAATCCACTCATTTTACCAGACCTCCCAGGTATGCAGCACTTATCTTTATGGATTCTTCCTGTGGTATTGTAAAGTGCTCTTGTTCCACTATGAACCATTTTGTTTTGTTTGCTTGCTCAACTATCTTTTTGAAATTTATGGAACCGCTTCCGATTTCTACACTTGTTTTGTCGTCTGCCAAATCCTTTACATGAAGCAACTCGAGTCTGCTTTTATATTTTTTCACATATTCAACTGCTGATAATCCCGGATATTCAACCCAATATAGATCCATTTCAAGGATAATATCGTCAGAGATATTTTCAGCAAGTATATCATAACCATATTGACCGTTGAATTTCTCAAATTCGAATGCATGATTATGATACCCAAGTTTCATGGCATATTTTTTAAGTTTTTCATTCAATTCATTGAATTTTTCAGCAGTAAAAAGCCAGGCTTCACGGCTATTTCTCATTTCCTCAGGTATCCAGGGTATTACTATATAATCATTGCCTATGGCTTTATTATATTCAACCGTTTTATTGAAATCACCGGTAATAATATCAATTGATGTATGGCTTCCGCACGGAACAATACCGTTGTCTTCCAGACACTTCAATACTTTTTTTGCCGGTGTTTCAAAAAAGCCTGCAAATTCCACTCCGTCATAACCGCTCACGGCAGCCAGTTCAATTGCCCCGAGAAAATTTCTTGAGGCTATTTCCTTGATTGAATAAAGTTGTAATCCTATTTTTGCCATTGCATTCCTCCGGTTTTTTTATATTCTACCACACCCACCGGCAAGAAACATTGCTATTCCTGCAGCAACTGCAGCATTGAGGGATTCTGTCTGTCCAATCATTGGAATCTTTATTAAAGTGTCACTTACAGTCTTCAAATAGTCGGATATTCCTTTGGACTCACTGCCTACTATCAAAACGCACTTTTTATCAAAAATGAATTTTTCTGAAAGATCGGATCCGTTCAAATCGAATCCGTAAACAGTATAACCAGCTGACTTCAACAAATGTACATCTTCATATGAAATATATGAGTGTTCAACTCTAAGCACTGAACCCATTGTGGCCTGAACTGTTTTAGGATTATAAACATCTACACTACCACCGGTTAAAAGAATTCCTCTAAAACCAAATGCATCTGCTGTTCGGATTATAGTCCCAAGATTTCCGGGATCACTGATTCCATCAAGAATAACAATAGGATTTTGATTCTTGATTAGATTTTCCAAAGTGCCTTCTTTGATTTGCACAGCTGCAAGAATTCCCTGGGGAGATGTATGAGTTGATATTCCTGTAAAAATATCATCCGGCATTGCTATAAAGTCCCGGCAGAGATCTTCATACTTAGTTATTGATTCTGAACTGGAAGATATAAAACTGTCCGAAACTGCAATTGTGTCAATGGAAATTCCGGAGGACAATGCTTCCTCAACAATTTTCAACCCTTCAATAAGAAAAAGGTTCTCCTTGATACGAACCTTTTTCTGTGCAAGGCCTCTTAGCCTTTTAATTTTATTGTTATCCTTTGATACAATCCTTTGCATCTTAAACTTTCTTTTTTGCCTGTGCTGCGAGTGAAGCAAAAGCATTGGGATCATTTACGGCCATATCCGCGAGAACCTTTCTGTTAAGCTCGATTCCGCTTTTCTTAAGACCATCCATAAATCTGCTGTATGACATACCGTTTATTCTTGCAGCAGCATTTATTCTTGTTATCCATATCTTTCTGAAATTACGTTTGTTTGCTTTTCTGTCCCTGTAAGCGTACTGCAGGGATTTCATTACAGCTTGCTTTGCAACCTTGTAATTTGTACTCTTTGTTCCAAAGTATCCTTTAGCCTGTTTCAATACTTTTCTATGTCTTGCGCGTGTTGTTACACCGCCTTTTACTCTAGCCATTTCTAAAACCTCCTCTTATATCAAATCGATACCTGGTCTATCTGCCCGGTATCCCAAACAGCTTATTTATATGGTATGAGTTTTTCTATTGTCTTCTTATTTGCATCTGTTGCATATGCATCAAGCCTATGGGACTTCTTTGCCTTTTTGCTTTTTGATACAAGTCTGTGGCTTCTGAATGCGTGACTCATCTTCACCTTACCGGTTCCGGTCTTGGAGAATCTTTTCTTTGAAGCACTGTGTGTCTTAATTTTGGGCATTGTCATTTCCTCCTGTTATTACTTGTTTTTTATCGGTGAAAGCGTCATCAGCATATTTCTGCCTTCCAGCTTCGGATTTGCATCGAGTTCACCATTTTCAGAACATGCTTCAGCAAATTTCAGCATGAGACCCCGTCCCATATTGGTATATGCCATTTCTCTTCCCCTGAACCTTAGACTGACTTTAACCTTGTGTCCCTGTTCAAGAAACTTATTGGCATTTTTGGTTTTTGTACTAAAATCATGTTCCTCTATATTTGGTTTCAGCCAAACTTCCTTCATGGCTGTAGCCTTCTGATGTTTGAGAGCTTCCTTTTGTTTTTTAGCCTGATCAAACATAAATTTTCCATAATCAATGACCTTGCATACCGGCGGATTTGCCTTGGGTGATATTTCAACCAAATCCAGATCATTCTGGAAAGCAATCTGCCTGGCTTTATCAGGTGTAACTATTCCCATCATGTCTCCATTGGGTCCGATTAACCTAACTTCCTTTGCCACTATCTCTTCATTGATTCTCATGTGGTTTGTAGGACCTTGATTCCCTCTAGCGATATTTTTCACCTCCGTTTAATTGCGGGCCTGAGCCCATTTCCAATAGTCCTGTATACAAAAACAACGGGCCATAGAAACAACCCGCTGAACAAAAAAGCTTAATCATCTTTTTATTAACCCGGGAACATCATCCCCGCAGGTGAGAAGCGGATTACTTCTACTTTGTTTTCTTGCCTGTTGATATTACCATACACACTATATGTTGTCAAATAATTTCATACATATCTTTTGCGGTTTCCTTGTTGGCATACTCTGTTACGCTCAACACCTTTATTTTTGATACTCCGCTGCCAAATGAAATTTCAATTTCGTCACCCACATTTACTTTTGCAGCTGCTTTTGCAGCTTTTCCATTAATAAGAACACGCTTATTTTCGCATGCTTCTGCTGCAACAGTCCTTCTTTTAATCAACCTTGATATTTTAAGGAATTTATCCAGTCTCATTACACTCCCTCCTTCTTAGCCTTGTCCCAGAATTCATCTAATTCATCAAGAGTCATATTTTCCATCTCCTTACCGGCTTTTTGTACATTTTTTTCTATATAAGCAAATCTTCGTATAAACCGGTCTGATGTTTCCTGAAGGGTTATTTCAGGTTCAATATCCATAAATCTGCAGACATTCACCAGAGAAAAAAACAAATCACCCATTTCATTTTTCATCGAATGCCGGTCTCTGCTGCGATAAGCTTCCATGAACTCACCAATTTCTTCCATGGTTTTTTCTATTGCGCCATCTACTTCAACCCAGTCAAAACCAGCCTTTGCCGCCTTTTCCTGAATTTTCAGACTTCGCAGCAAAGCAGGGTAGGTCTTGGGAATTGCATTTATCTTTTCAGTGTGTGAGGTAAATCCCTTGGACTTGTTCTTTATCCTATCCCAGTTTTTCAATACGGCTTCAGGATCTTCTGCTATGTCCTCACCAAACACATGTGTATGTCTTTCAATAAGCTTCCTGCATATTCCATCTACAATATCTGAGGTATCGAATCTATTGTCTTCCTCTGCGATGCGTCCATGAAAAACAATCTGTAAAAGTACATCACCAAGTTCTTCCTTCATCATTTCATCATCAGCAGCCTCAATTGCCTCAAGTGCTTCATAAGTTTCTTCCAGCATATGTCTTTTCAATGATTCATGGGTTTGTTCCCGATCCCATGGACACCCCTCAGGACTCCTTAGTCTTTCCATTATTTCCTGCAAATCTTCAAATGTATACTTATCTTTTTTCATCAATCTATCCCATCGTTGAAATTATTATATCAGCCACGGTTTTCATGGAAACCTGACTGTCCATACTTCTTTTTCTAATTCTTTGATAAGCTTCATCCTCACTAATATCAAGGCTGCTCATTAAAATACCTTTAGCTCTTTCAACACTTTTTCTTGTATCAATATCCTCTTTCAACCTATTGATTTCATTTTCAAGGGACTGGATGCCCCGTCTGCTTTTAAGTGCAATTTCAACAGAATTTAAAAGAACTGCCTTATTAATTGGTTTTCTGAGACTTATCATATAAGGATACTCAAAATACTGTTCAGCATAGTCCTTTTGCATTTGGTTTGCCAGAAGAATTACAGAACCAAGAGACTCATTTATAATTACCTCAGTAACCTGAAATCCGGTCATATCGCCAAGTTCATAGTCAACAACAATAAGATCAGGCTTATACATTCTGACTTTTCTCAAGGTTTCACTACCCGACACACAGGTATCCGTGATATTGAAAAATTCCTGTTCCAGAACGCCCTTGATCTTATCTGCAAGTTCAGAAGACCGCGCTGCCACAAGAATGATTTCATTCTTCATAAATTCCCTCCAGCATTCTGACATGAATTATACCATAGGTCAACGCAGGGTTTTACTGCTTTTTAGCTGTAATAATACGGGGTATTCCACCAATATCCTTTTGGATATCCAGTAACTTGAATTTATTTTGTACAAGAATATCTGATATACTCTCTGCCTGGTTAATTCCTGCTTCAAGTATTAAATATCCTCCTTTATTCATATAGTGACCGGCCTCTCTGGCTATTTTTCTATAAAAATACAGACCATCAGAACCACCATAAAGTGCAATTGAAGGTTCAAAGCGAGCCACTTCTTCTTCAAGATGAATTATATCTCCCTTAGCAACATAGGGAGGATTGGATAAAATTAAGTCATAACTGTTGTTTCCAAGATTTTCAAACATATCGCTTTTAATAAGTGAAACCCTGTCTTTCCGATTGTGCTTCTTAATGTTCTCACGGGCTATTTCAACAGCACCATCATCCACATCAGATAAAAGTACCGTTACATTTTCGAGAATATTAGCAACAGAAATGCCCACACATCCGCTTCCTGAACATAAATCCAGCACAGAAGCGCAACCATTGAATTCATCGTAAATCAAACCCGTGGCTTTTTCCACAAGACCTTCAGTTTCAGGACGGGGTATAAGAACTGCCGGACTAACAATAAACTCAAAAGACATAAACCAAGCTCTCTCCGCAATATAAGCAACGGGCTCCCCTTTGGCTCTCCGTTCAACATAGCCAAGATATTTTATTTCCTCATCTTCAGTTATTGTCTTGTCTTTATTTACATAAATATATGTTTTGCTGCAGTTAAGTGCAATTGTCAAAAGAACCAGGGCTTCGTTATATGAATCCCCGGTTCCATTAGCATCAAGGGTTTTTGCCGCTTTGCAAAGCAGATCACCTATTACCATTTATCGGAGCCCTCTTCCTCCGGGATGACAGCTTTAAATGCCGCAATTGCCACTTCAAGCATTTCATCATCAGGTTCTTTTGTTGTAAATCTTTGGAAGAAAAGTCCCGGCGCACTTGCTACTTTTGAAAAAATTCCATCAGTAGCTCCTGCAATCTTTATTATTTCATAAGAAATACCGGCAACAACGGGTATAAGCAACAATCTTATTGCCAGATTCAAAAGTATTGAGTTCCAACCTGTAAATGAGAAAACAAGCACACTGACAACCAGGACAATAAACAAGAATGAAGTCCCGCATCTTTTGTGCTTTGTGGTATATTTTCTTGCATTTTCCACAGTAAGTTCTTCATCATGTTCATAGCAACTTATGGTCTTGTGTTCAGCCCCATGATACATCCAAACGCGTTTGATATCCTTCATCTTTGAAACCAGAACTATATATGTGAAAAATATTCCTATTCGCAGGATTCCTTCAATCAAATTATTCAAAAGAACACTCCCGGTTGGGATAAACCCGGCAATAAGGTTCGGTAGAAGAATAAATAATCCCACTGAAAAAAACAAAGCGACTACAACAGAAAAATAGATAATAATATTAAAGGATTTATCCCCGAATTTTTTATCCATCCATTTTTCAAATTTCGATGGTTCTCCATCTCCTTCTTCTTCAAGTTCAACCAAAGATGCTGCATGCATCAATGATTTTATACCATAGACCATCTGGGTGAATATTCCATAGACTCCTCTTATAAGGGGTATCTTCCTTATCTTTTTGTTGTGTGCAAGGGGTTCCGTAGTGATGTCAATTTCACCATCCGGTTTTCTTACTGCAACGGATTTCTTCTCAGGACCAATCATCATGATTCCTTCAAGAAGAGCCATTCCTCCTATGCTTGTTTTTTTAACCATTCTTTTTACCTCTAATAAAAAAGGCCGTTATTATCGGCCTTTTGCAGTTTACTTCATTCCATATTTTTTCTTGAACTTGTCAACCCTGCCGCCACTGTCGACAAGTTTCTGTTTTCCGGTGTAGAACGGATGGCAGTTGGAACAGATTTCCACTGTTATATCCTTGCTCGTTGAACCAGTTTCAAATTCGTTTCCACATGCGCAGCGCACATTTACTTTTCCGTAATTCGGATGTATGTCCTTTTTCATCCTCTCACCTCTTTCATGGGCTTTTACAGTCACTCAAACAACATCATCTGAATGACGCAAGGGGTATTATAACACAAGGATTTTTGGATTACAAGAGATTTATCAAGAGTATTCGCTCTTTGTCACTCCATCCTTGGTGTTTATATTATTTACAAAGTCCGCATTGGTCTTTGTCCTCATTAATTTATCAATGAACCATTCGGTAACTTCTGCAGTACCCATATTGCTCATGGCTTTTCTTATTGTCCAGATACTTTCAAGTTCCTTTTGATTCAAAAGAAGGTCTTCACGTCTGGTTCCTGAGCGACTTATATCTATTGCAGGGAATATTCTCTTTTCAGAAAGTTTTCTGTCCAGATGCAACTCCATGTTACCTGTACCCTTGAATTCCTCATATATAACATCATCCATTCTACTTCCCGTTTCGACAAGTGCAGTTGCTATGATGGTGAGGCTACCTCCGAACTCTATATTTCGGGCTGCACCGAAGAATCTTTTGGGACTGTGGAGAGCTCCGGGATCAAGACCTCCGGAAAGTGTTCTTCCGGTTGGTGTCATTGTAAGGTTGTAAGCTCTTGCAAGTCTGGTTATGCTATCCATTAGAATTACAACGTCCTTGCCTTGTTCAACCAATCTTTGTGCTCTTGCAAGAACCATTTCAGCAATTTTTACATGATTTTCGGGAACTTTGTCAAAAGTAGAGTACGCTATTTCACCGTTTATGGATCTTTGCATGTCAGTCACTTCTTCTGGTCTTTCATCAACAAGAAGAACCATCAGATGAACTTCTGGATAATTCTTTGAAATGCTGTTTGCAATTTTTTTAAGAAGAACTGTTTTACCTGCCTTAGGTGGTGAGACAATCAACCCTCTCTGGCCTTTCCCAATAGGAACTATAAGATCAATAATCCTGGTTGAAAGTTCTTTGGAATTCTTCTCCATGGTGAGTCTTTCTTCTGGGAATATCGGTGTAAGAGCATCAAAATTCTTTCGCCTTATTGCTTCCCCTGGATCATCTCCGTTAACAGTACTGACAAAAAGCAATGCCTGGAATTTATCCCCATCGGTCTTAACCCTTCCTATACCCGTCAATTTATCTCCGGTTCTAAGATTCAATTTTCTTATTTGTGATGGTGATACATATATATCCTTGGGACCATATGTGAAATTATCTCTTCTTAGGAAACCATAACCATCCGGAAGCACTTCAAGAATTCCTTCAACGGGATCCTGGTCCTGAATATCCGCCGGCGGAGCGCCTTTTCCGGATTTCCGCCGCCTTCTTCCACTGGAGCCTTCTTCAGCTGCAGGCCCATCAGCCTGTTCAGTTTCAACAGCTGTTTCAACATCTACAAGCTCAGGGTCTGCCTCTGTCATAATTGTTTCAACAACTGTTGCAACAGGCTTTTCCTCTTCTTTGCCTCCTGCTTCCAATATGAAATCTATAAGCTCACCTTTACGATACTTGGTGATACTTTTTATGCCCATCATCTTGGCAATATAGCGTAAATCCTCAAGCTTTTTCGTTTTCAGTATATTTATATCCTGCATATAACACCTCTCCGTCTATAGGATATTATTTTTTTTAATTTAGGAAATCATGAAAAATCAGAATTAACCAAGGCGATTATATCACTTTGAAATTTTACCGTCAATTATGCAAGCAGTGCAAAGTTCCGCATATACCTTTGGTTAATATAACTAAAAAACACTGTGTTATTTGCGTTTTGTTTTTTATACCACATATAGTATATAAAATTTAAGTCACATCATAATATTGTGGATAATTGCTGAAATGTATATTATAATGTATATAACAGGTGATTATATTGACCAACATAAAACCAATGATAACCAAGGAAATATACAATGGAAGAGCCGTTATATATTTGATGTGAGCATTTTCGCAGTTATTGCAAAGATGCTTTTTTATTCTTGACGGAGGTATGCCAATGAAAAAAACATTTGTCATCGACACCAATGTACTTCTCCAATCTCCTTACGCCATCTACCATTTCGAGGACAATGACATTGTAATCCCGGCAGTTGTCCTTGAAGAACTGGACAAGTTCAAAAAGGATCCAAGTGAGCTGGGTGCCAATGCCCGTGAGACATCCAGGATTCTGGATGAACTACGGGTTCGCGGAGACATCAGCAAGGGAATTGAACTCGATAGTGGGGGAATCCTTAGAATTGAGCTCAATTGTGAAAATGTCAAATTACCAGAATGCTGGGATCCAAAAAAGAATGATAATCGGGTTTTAAAAGTCTGCCTTGGCCTTAAATCTGAAGGATTGAAAACCATTTTGGTATCAAAGGATATATTTGAGCGTATCAAAGCAGAAATCGTAGGAGTTACAGCCCAGGATTTCTTTGCTGAACAGGTACCTCAATATAAAGAGCAGTATACAGGATTATGCAATGTGTATACCGGCGATGATAACATCAATGAATTCTATGTAAATGGCAGCCTTGAAATTGATGGTGTATATATCAATTATGAAAACTCGATAATGGCATCCGGTAATTTGGTCATGAACCAATTCCTGATATTACATTCACTGACCAATTTGAATCATACCGCTCTTGGAAGATTTGACGGAACAAAGATAGTTAAGTTAATTCATTCATCTGAACATCCCTTTGGTGTAACTCCAAGAAATGCTCACCAGAAATTCATACAGGAAGCATTGCTTACTGACTCAGATAACGCACCTTTGGTTATTCTAAAAGGACCTGCCGGTACCGCAAAAACCTTTTATTCTCTCGCCACCGGGCTTCAGAAGGTTGTTGAGGAGCACGCATACCGTAAAATTTTGGTTTGCAGACCTAATGTAAAAATGGATGAAGACATCGGCTTTTTACCGGGAACAGAGCAAGAAAAGATTGCTCCTTACATGCGCCCGATCATAGATAATCTTGAAATACTCTTAGACTCTGAAAACAAGGATAAATTCAATCATGAGCATGAGCTGAGTGATAAAATTCAAGAATTATTTGACAGAAAAATTATTAATACTGAAGCAATTGCATTTATAAGGGGTCGCTCCATTGTCGGTCAATGGGTTATAATAGATGAAGCTCATAATCTGACCCCAAAGCAGGTCAAGCGGACAATCACAAGAGCCGGTTCCGGAACCAAGATTATACTTGCAGGGGATCCCTTCCAGATTGACCACCCCTTCCTGGATACAAGAACAAACGGGTTATGTTATGCGGCAGAGAAAATGAAAGGCAGCAGGCTTACATATCAGATTTCGCTGGGCGAAGAAGACTGTGAACGTTCTGCACTTTCATCCGAGAGCTCAAAAAGAATGTAATGAGAGGTTTATATGACAACAGTAAGTAAAGTAAAATTCGCAGGATGGCCAAACTGCTACAGAATTGAAAACAGCTTGGTAGACCTGGTAGTAACCAGTGACATTGGTCCTAGAATCGTAAGATATGGTTTTATAGGTAGCGCTAACGAAATGTGCGAAGTTAAAGAGCAACAAGGAAATATTGGCGGGGATGAGTGGCTAATATACGGTGGTCACAGATTGTGGCACAGCCCTGAGGGGAAACCACGGTCATACTTTCCGGACAACTTCCCTGTTGATGTTACGGTTATAGAAAACGGAATCAGGATATCACAGCCCGTTGAAACAACCACAGGTATAAAAAAGGATATGGAAATAACCCTTCATCCTGAAACTTCTGCCGTTACAATCAAACACTACCTAACAAATAAAAGCATGTGGGATATAGAACTTGCCGCTTGGGCACTTACAGTTATGGATACAGGAGGCACAGAGATAGTTCCTCAATATCAACTTGATACGGATTTGCTTCCCAACAGGATGCTGTCATTATGGCCGTATACCAATATGAATGACCATCGGGTTAAATGGGGTAAGAAGTATATTCTACTAAAGCAAGACCCTGAATGTACGGATGCATTTAAATTTGGGATTTCTAACACTGACGGATGGGCCGCCTATGTAAATCACGGCAACCTCTTCATTAAAAAATTTACTCCCATTGACGGAGCTCTTTATCCTGATTATTCCGGGTCCAGTTATGAAACCTATACAATAGATTTCATGCTTGAAATGGAAACATTGTCTCCTCTGGTTATCCTTGAACCTGACGGAACTCTTGAGCACACTGAAAACTGGCAGCTTTTCAAGGATGTGCCTGTTCCCCAAAATGATGACGACGTAGACAAAAACATAGTTAAATATTTATAAAAAAAGCCCCTCCAAAGGGGTTTTTTTAAATCAAATACTCAATCGTGCACAACATCCCTGGGATAACGTGTCAAATTTGACACGTTATCCCAGGGATGTTGTGCACGATTGAGTATTTGATTTAAAAAAACCCCTTTGGAGGGGCTTTTTTTATAAATATTTAACTATGTTTTTGTCTACGTCGTCATCATTTTGGGGAACAGGCACATCCTTGAAAAGCTGCCAGTTTTCAGTGTGCTCAAGAGTTCCGTCAGGTTCAAGGATAACCAGAGGAGACAATGTTTCCATTTCAAGCATGAAATCTATTGTATAGGTTTCATAACTGGACCCGGAATAATCAGGATAAAGAGCTCCGTCAATGGGAGTAAATTTTTTAATGAAGAGGTTGCCGTGATTTACATAGGCGGCCCATCCGTCAGTGTTAGAAATCCCAAATTTAAATGCATCCGTACATTCAGGGTCTTGCTTTAGTAGAATATACTTCTTACCCCATTTAACCCGATGGTCATTCATATTGGTATACGGCCATAATGACAGCATCCTGTTGGGAAGCAAATCCGTATCAAGTTGATATTGAGGAACTATCTCTGTGCCTCCTGTATCCATAACTGTAAGTGCCCAAGCGGCAAGTTCTATATCCCACATGCTTTTATTTGTTAGGTAGTGTTTGATTGTAACGGCAGAAGTTTCAGGATGAAGGGTTATTTCCATATCCTTTTTTATACCTGTGGTTGTTTCAACGGGCTGTGATATCCTGATTCCGTTTTCTATAACCGTAACATCAACAGGGAAGTTGTCCGGAAAGTATGACCGTGGTTTCCCCTCAGGGCTGTGCCACAATCTGTGACCACCGTATATTAGCCACTCATCCCCGCCAATATTTCCTTGTTGCTCTTTAACTTCGCACATTTCGTTAGCGCTACCTATAAAACCATATCTTACGATTCTAGGACCAATGTCACTGGTTACTACCAGGTCTACCAAGCTGTTTTCAATTCTGTAGCAGTTTGGCCATCCTGCGAATTTTACTTTACTTACTGTTGTCATATAAACCTCTCATTACATTCTTTTTGAGCTCTCGGATGAAAGTGCAGAACGTTCACAGTCTTCTTCGCCCAGCGAAATCTGATATGTAAGCCTGCTGCCTTTCATTTTCTCTGCCGCATAACATAACCCGTTTGTTCTTGTATCCAGGAAGGGGTGGTCAATCTGGAAGGGATCCCCTGCAAGTATAATCTTGGTTCCGGAACCGGCTCTTGTGATTATCCCTTTGACCTGTTTTGGGGTCAGATTCTGAGCTTCGTCTATTATAACCCATTGACCGAAAATGGAGCGACCCCTTATAAATGCAATTGCTTCAGTATTAATAATTTTTCTGTCAAATAATTCTTGAATTTTATCACTCAGCTCATGCTCATGATTGAATTTATCCTTGTTTTCAGAGTCTAAGAGTATTTCAAGATTATCTATGATCGGGCGCATGTAAGGAGCAATCTTTTCTTGCTCTGTTCCCGGTAAAAAGCCGATGTCTTCATCCATTTTTACATTAGGTCTGCAAACCAAAATTTTACGGTATGCGTGCTCCTCAACAACCTTCTGAAGCCCGGTGGCGAGAGAATAAAAGGTTTTTGCGGTACCGGCAGGTCCTTTTAGAATAACCAAAGGTGCGTTATCTGAGTCAGTAAGCAATGCTTCCTGTATGAATTTCTGGTGAGCATTTCTTGGAGTTACACCAAAGGGATGTTCAGATGAATGAATTAACTTAACTATCTTTGTTCCGTCAAATCTTCCAAGAGCGGTATGATTCAAATTGGTCAGTGAATGTAATATCAGGAATTGGTTCATGACCAAATTACCGGATGCCATTATCGAGTTTTCATAATTGATATATACACCATCAATTTCAAGGCTGCCATTTACATAGAATTCATTGATGTTATCATCGCCGGTATACACATTGCATAATCCTGTATACTGCTCTTTATATTGAGGTACCTGTTCAGCAAAGAAATCCTGGGCTGTAACTCCTACGATTTCTGCTTTGATACGCTCAAATATATCCTTTGATACCAAAATGGTTTTCAATCCTTCAGATTTAAGGCCAAGGCAGACTTTTAAAACCCGATTATCATTCTTTTTTGGATCCCAGCATTCTGGTAATTTGACATTTTCACAATTGAGCTCAATTCTAAGGATTCCCCCACTATCGAGTTCAATTCCCTTGCTGATGTCTCCGCGAACCCGTAGTTCATCCAGAATCCTGGATGTCTCACGGGCATTGGCACCCAGCTCACTTGGATCCTTTTTGAACTTGTCCAGTTCTTCAAGGACAACTGCCGGGATTACAATGTCATTGTCCTCGAAATGGTAGATGGCGTAAGGAGATTGGAGAAGTACATTGGTGTCGATGACAAATGTTTTTTTCATTGGCATACCTCCGTCAAGAATAAAAAAGCATCTTTGCAATAACTGCGAAAATGCTCACATCAAATATATAACGGCTCTTCCATTGTATATTTCCTTGGTTATCATTGGTTTTATGTTGGTCAATATAATCACCTGTTATATACATTATAATATACATTTCAGCAATTATCCACAATATTATGATGTGACTTAAATTTTATATACTATATGTGGTATAAAAAACAAAACGCAAATAACACAGTGTTTTTTAGTTATATTAACCAAAGGTATATGCGGAACTTTGCACTGCTTGCATAATTGACGGTAAAATTTCAAAGTGATATAATCGCCTTGGTTAATTCTGATTTTTCATGATTTCCTAAATTAAAAAAAATAATATCCTATAGACGGAGAGGTGTTATATGCAGGATATAAATATACTGAAAACGAAAAAGCTTGAGGATTTACGCTATATTGCCAAGATGATGGGCATAAAAAGTATCACCAAGTATCGTAAAGGTGAGCTTATAGATTTCATATTGGAAGCAGGAGGCAAAGAAGAGGAAAAGCCTGTTGCAACAGTTGTTGAAACAATTATGACAGAGGCAGACCCTGAGCTTGTAGATGTTGAAACAGCTGTTGAAACTGAACAGGCTGATGGGCCTGCAGCTGAAGAAGGCTCCAGTGGAAGAAGGCGGCGGAAATCCGGAAAAGGCGCTCCGCCGGCGGATATTCAGGACCAGGATCCCGTTGAAGGAATTCTTGAAGTGCTTCCGGATGGTTATGGTTTCCTAAGAAGAGATAATTTCACATATGGTCCCAAGGATATATATGTATCACCATCACAAATAAGAAAATTGAATCTTAGAACCGGAGATAAATTGACGGGTATAGGAAGGGTTAAGACCGATGGGGATAAATTCCAGGCATTGCTTTTTGTCAGTACTGTTAACGGAGATGATCCAGGGGAAGCAATAAGGCGAAAGAATTTTGATGCTCTTACACCGATATTCCCAGAAGAAAGACTCACCATGGAGAAGAATTCCAAAGAACTTTCAACCAGGATTATTGATCTTATAGTTCCTATTGGGAAAGGCCAGAGAGGGTTGATTGTCTCACCACCTAAGGCAGGTAAAACAGTTCTTCTTAAAAAAATTGCAAACAGCATTTCAAAGAATTATCCAGAAGTTCATCTGATGGTTCTTCTTGTTGATGAAAGACCAGAAGAAGTGACTGACATGCAAAGATCCATAAACGGTGAAATAGCGTACTCTACTTTTGACAAAGTTCCCGAAAATCATGTAAAAATTGCTGAAATGGTTCTTGCAAGAGCACAAAGATTGGTTGAACAAGGCAAGGACGTTGTAATTCTAATGGATAGCATAACCAGACTTGCAAGAGCTTACAACCTTACAATGACACCAACCGGAAGAACACTTTCCGGAGGTCTTGATCCCGGAGCTCTCCACAGTCCCAAAAGATTCTTCGGTGCAGCCCGAAATATAGAGTTCGGAGGTAGCCTCACCATCATAGCAACTGCACTTGTCGAAACGGGAAGTAGAATGGATGATGTTATATATGAGGAATTCAAGGGTACAGGTAACATGGAGTTGCATCTGGACAGAAAACTTTCTGAAAAGAGAATATTCCCTGCAATAGATATAAGTCGCTCAGGAACCAGACGTGAAGACCTTCTTTTGAATCAAAAGGAACTTGAAAGTATCTGGACAATAAGAAAAGCCATGAGCAATATGGGTACTGCAGAAGTTACCGAATGGTTCATTGATAAATTAATGAGGACAAAGACCAATGCGGACTTTGTAAATAATATAAACACCAAGGATGGAGTGACAAAGAGCGAATACTCTTGATAAATCTCTTGTAATCCAAAAATCCTTGTGTTATAATACCCCTTGCGTCATTCAGATGATGTTGTTTGAGTGACTGTAAAAGCCCATGAAAGAGGTGAGAGGATGAAAAAGGACATACATCCGAATTACGGAAAAGTAAATGTGCGCTGCGCATGTGGAAACGAATTTGAAACTGGTTCAACGAGCAAGGATATAACAGTGGAAATCTGTTCCAACTGCCATCCGTTCTACACCGGAAAACAGAAACTTGTCGACAGTGGCGGCAGGGTTGACAAGTTCAAGAAAAAATATGGAATGAAGTAAACTGCAAAAGGCCGATAATAACGGCCTTTTTTATTAGAGGTAAAAAGAATGGTTAAAAAAACAAGCATAGGAGGAATGGCTCTTCTTGAAGGAATCATGATGATTGGTCCTGAGAAGAAATCCGTTGCAGTAAGAAAACCGGATGGTGAAATTGACATCACTACGGAACCCCTTGCACACAACAAAAAGATAAGGAAGATACCCCTTATAAGAGGAGTCTATGGAATATTCACCCAGATGGTCTATGGTATAAAATCATTGATGCATGCAGCATCTTTGGTTGAACTTGAAGAAGAAGGAGATGGAGAACCATCGAAATTTGAAAAATGGATGGATAAAAAATTCGGGGATAAATCCTTTAATATTATTATCTATTTTTCTGTTGTAGTCGCTTTGTTTTTTTCAGTGGGATTATTTATTCTTCTACCGAACCTTATTGCCGGGTTTATCCCAACCGGGAGTGTTCTTTTGAATAATTTGATTGAAGGAATCCTGCGAATAGGAATATTTTTCACATATATAGTTCTGGTTTCAAAGATGAAGGATATCAAACGCGTTTGGATGTATCATGGGGCTGAACACAAGACCATAAGTTGCTATGAACATGATGAAGAACTTACTGTGGAAAATGCAAGAAAATATACCACAAAGCACAAAAGATGCGGGACTTCATTCTTGTTTATTGTCCTGGTTGTCAGTGTGCTTGTTTTCTCATTTACAGGTTGGAACTCAATACTTTTGAATCTGGCAATAAGATTGTTGCTTATACCCGTTGTTGCCGGTATTTCTTATGAAATAATAAAGATTGCAGGAGCTACTGATGGAATTTTTTCAAAAGTAGCAAGTGCGCCGGGACTTTTCTTCCAAAGATTTACAACAAAAGAACCTGATGATGAAATGCTTGAAGTGGCAATTGCGGCATTTAAAGCTGTCATCCCGGAGGAAGAGGGCTCCGATAAATGGTAATAGGTGATCTGCTTTGCAAAGCGGCAAAAACCCTTGATGCTAATGGAACCGGGGATTCATATAACGAAGCCCTGGTTCTTTTGACAATTGCACTTAACTGCAGCAAAACATATATTTATGTAAATAAAGACAAGACAATAACTGAAGATGAGGAAATAAAATATCTTGGCTATGTTGAACGGAGAGCCAAAGGGGAGCCCGTTGCTTATATTGCGGAGAGAGCTTGGTTTATGTCTTTTGAGTTTATTGTTAGTCCGGCAGTTCTTATACCCCGTCCTGAAACTGAAGGTCTTGTGGAAAAAGCCACGGGTTTGATTTACGATGAATTCAATGGTTGCGCTTCTGTGCTGGATTTATGTTCAGGAAGCGGATGTGTGGGCATTTCTGTTGCTAATATTCTCGAAAATGTAACGGTACTTTTATCTGATGTGGATGATGGTGCTGTTGAAATAGCCCGTGAGAACATTAAGAAGCACAATCGGAAAGACAGGGTTTCACTTATTAAAAGCGATATGTTTGAAAATCTTGGAAACAACAGTTATGACTTAATTTTATCCAATCCTCCCTATGTTGCTAAGGGAGATATAATTCATCTTGAAGAAGAAGTGGCTCGCTTTGAACCTTCAATTGCACTTTATGGTGGTTCTGATGGTCTGTATTTTTATAGAAAAATAGCCAGAGAGGCCGGTCACTATATGAATAAAGGAGGATATTTAATACTTGAAGCAGGAATTAACCAGGCAGAGAGTATATCAGATATTCTTGTACAAAATAAATTCAAGTTACTGGATATCCAAAAGGATATTGGTGGAATACCCCGTATTATTACAGCTAAAAAGCAGTAAAACCCTGCGTTGACCTATGGTATAATTCATGTCAGAATGCTGGAGGGAATTTATGAAGAATGAAATCATTCTTGTGGCAGCGCGGTCTTCTGAACTTGCAGATAAGATCAAGGGCGTTCTGGAACAGGAATTTTTCAATATCACGGATACCTGTGTGTCGGGTAGTGAAACCTTGAGAAAAGTCAGAATGTATAAGCCTGATCTTATTGTTGTTGACTATGAACTTGGCGATATGACCGGATTTCAGGTTACTGAGGTAATTATAAATGAGTCTCTTGGTTCTGTAATTCTTCTGGCAAACCAAATGCAAAAGGACTATGCTGAACAGTATTTTGAGTATCCTTATATGATAAGTCTCAGAAAACCAATTAATAAGGCAGTTCTTTTAAATTCTGTTGAAATTGCACTTAAAAGCAGACGGGGCATCCAGTCCCTTGAAAATGAAATCAATAGGTTGAAAGAGGATATTGATACAAGAAAAAGTGTTGAAAGAGCTAAAGGTATTTTAATGAGCAGCCTTGATATTAGTGAGGATGAAGCTTATCAAAGAATTAGAAAAAGAAGTATGGACAGTCAGGTTTCCATGAAAACCGTGGCTGATATAATAATTTCAACGATGGGATAGATTGATGAAAAAAGATAAGTATACATTTGAAGATTTGCAGGAAATAATGGAAAGACTAAGGAGTCCTGAGGGGTGTCCATGGGATCGGGAACAAACCCATGAATCATTGAAAAGACATATGCTGGAAGAAACTTATGAAGCACTTGAGGCAATTGAGGCTGCTGATGATGAAATGATGAAGGAAGAACTTGGTGATGTACTTTTACAGATTGTTTTTCATGGACGCATCGCAGAGGAAGACAATAGATTCGATACCTCAGATATTGTAGATGGAATATGCAGGAAGCTTATTGAAAGACATACACATGTGTTTGGTGAGGACATAGCAGAAGATCCTGAAGCCGTATTGAAAAACTGGGATAGGATAAAGAACAAGTCCAAGGGATTTACCTCACACACTGAAAAGATAAATGCAATTCCCAAGACCTACCCTGCTTTGCTGCGAAGTCTGAAAATTCAGGAAAAGGCGGCAAAGGCTGGTTTTGACTGGGTTGAAGTAGATGGCGCAATAGAAAAAACCATGGAAGAAATTGGTGAGTTCATGGAAGCTTATCGCAGCAGAGACCGGCATTCGATGAAAAATGAAATGGGTGATTTGTTTTTTTCTCTGGTGAATGTCTGCAGATTTATGGATATTGAACCTGAAATAACCCTTCAGGAAACATCAGACCGGTTTATACGAAGATTTGCTTATATAGAAAAAAATGTACAAAAAGCCGGTAAGGAGATGGAAAATATGACTCTTGATGAATTAGATGAATTCTGGGACAAGGCTAAGAAGGAGGGAGTGTAATGAGACTGGATAAATTCCTTAAAATATCAAGGTTGATTAAAAGAAGGACTGTTGCAGCAGAAGCATGCGAAAATAAGCGTGTTCTTATTAATGGAAAAGCTGCAAAAGCAGCTGCAAAAGTAAATGTGGGTGACGAAATTGAAATTTCATTTGGCAGCGGAGTATCAAAAATAAAGGTGTTGAGCGTAACAGAGTATGCCAACAAGGAAACCGCAAAAGATATGTATGAAATTATTTGACAACATATAGTGTGTATGGTAATATCAACAGGCAAGAAAACAAAGTAGAAGTAATCCGCTTCTCACCTGCGGGGATGATGTTCCCGGGTTAATAAAAAGATGATTAAGCTTTTTTGTTCAGCGGGTTGTTTCTATGGCCCGTTGTTTTTGTATACAGGACTATTGGAAATGGGCTCAGGCCCGCAATTAAACGGAGGTGAAAAATATCGCTAGAGGGAATCAAGGTCCTACAAACCACATGAGAATCAATGAAGAGATAGTGGCAAAGGAAGTTAGGTTAATCGGACCCAATGGAGACATGATGGGAATAGTTACACCTGATAAAGCCAGGCAGATTGCTTTCCAGAATGATCTGGATTTGGTTGAAATATCACCCAAGGCAAATCCGCCGGTATGCAAGGTCATTGATTATGGAAAATTTATGTTTGATCAGGCTAAAAAACAAAAGGAAGCTCTCAAACATCAGAAGGCTACAGCCATGAAGGAAGTTTGGCTGAAACCAAATATAGAGGAACATGATTTTAGTACAAAAACCAAAAATGCCAATAAGTTTCTTGAACAGGGACACAAGGTTAAAGTCAGTCTAAGGTTCAGGGGAAGAGAAATGGCATATACCAATATGGGACGGGGTCTCATGCTGAAATTTGCTGAAGCATGTTCTGAAAATGGTGAACTCGATGCAAATCCGAAGCTGGAAGGCAGAAATATGCTGATGACGCTTTCACCGATAAAAAACAAGTAATAACAGGAGGAAATGACAATGCCCAAAATTAAGACACACAGTGCTTCAAAGAAAAGATTCTCCAAGACCGGAACCGGTAAGGTGAAGATGAGTCACGCATTCAGAAGCCACAGACTTGTATCAAAAAGCAAAAAGGCAAAGAAGTCCCATAGGCTTGATGCATATGCAACAGATGCAAATAAGAAGACAATAGAAAAACTCATACCATATAAATAAGCTGTTTGGGATACCGGGCAGATAGACCAGGTATCGATTTGATATAAGAGGAGGTTTTAGAAATGGCTAGAGTAAAAGGCGGTGTAACAACACGCGCAAGACATAGAAAAGTATTGAAACAGGCTAAAGGATACTTTGGAACAAAGAGTACAAATTACAAGGTTGCAAAGCAAGCTGTAATGAAATCCCTGCAGTACGCTTACAGGGACAGAAAAGCAAACAAACGTAATTTCAGAAAGATATGGATAACAAGAATAAATGCTGCTGCAAGAATAAACGGTATGTCATACAGCAGATTTATGGATGGTCTTAAGAAAAGCGGAATCGAGCTTAACAGAAAGGTTCTCGCGGATATGGCCGTAAATGATCCCAATGCTTTTGCTTCACTCGCAGCACAGGCAAAAAAGAAAGTTTAAGATGCAAAGGATTGTATCAAAGGATAACAATAAAATTAAAAGGCTAAGAGGCCTTGCACAGAAAAAGGTTCGTATCAAGGAGAACCTTTTTCTTATTGAAGGGTTGAAAATTGTTGAGGAAGCATTGTCCTCCGGAATTTCCATTGACACAATTGCAGTTTCGGACAGTTTTATATCTTCCAGTTCAGAATCAATAACTAAGTATGAAGATCTCTGCCGGGACTTTATAGCAATGCCGGATGATATTTTTACAGGAATATCAACTCATACATCTCCCCAGGGAATTCTTGCAGCTGTGCAAATCAAAGAAGGCACTTTGGAAAATCTAATCAAGAATCAAAATCCTATTGTTATTCTTGATGGAATCAGTGATCCCGGAAATCTTGGGACTATAATCCGAACAGCAGATGCATTTGGTTTTAGAGGAATTCTTTTAACCGGTGGTAGTGTAGATGTTTATAATCCTAAAACAGTTCAGGCCACAATGGGTTCAGTGCTTAGAGTTGAACACTCATATATTTCATATGAAGATGTACATTTGTTGAAGTCAGCTGGTTATACTGTTTACGGATTCGATTTGAACGGATCCGATCTTTCAGAAAAATTCATTTTTGATAAAAAGTGCGTTTTGATAGTAGGCAGTGAGTCCAAAGGAATATCCGACTATTTGAAGACTGTAAGTGACACTTTAATAAAGATTCCAATGATTGGACAGACAGAATCCCTCAATGCTGCAGTTGCTGCAGGAATAGCAATGTTTCTTGCCGGTGGGTGTGGTAGAATATAAAAAAACCGGAGGAATGCAATGGCAAAAATAGGATTACAACTTTATTCAATCAAGGAAATAGCCTCAAGAAATTTTCTCGGGGCAATTGAACTGGCTGCCGTGAGCGGTTATGACGGAGTGGAATTTGCAGGCTTTTTTGAAACACCGGCAAAAAAAGTATTGAAGTGTCTGGAAGACAACGGTATTGTTCCGTGCGGAAGCCATACATCAATTGATATTATTACCGGTGATTTCAATAAAACGGTTGAATATAATAAAGCCATAGGCAATGATTATATAGTAATACCCTGGATACCTGAGGAAATGAGAAATAGCCGTGAAGCCTGGCTTTTTACTGCTGAAAAATTCAATGAATTGAATGAAAAACTTAAAAAATATGCCATGAAACTTGGGTATCATAATCATGCATTCGAATTTGAGAAATTCAACGGTCAATATGGTTATGATATACTTGCTGAAAATATCTCTGACGATATTATCCTTGAAATGGATCTATATTGGGTTGAATATCCGGGATTATCAGCAGTTGAATATGTGAAAAAATATAAAAGCAGACTCGAGTTGCTTCATGTAAAGGATTTGGCAGACGACAAAACAAGTGTAGAAATCGGAAGCGGTTCCATAAATTTCAAAAAGATAGTTGAGCAAGCAAACAAAACAAAATGGTTCATAGTGGAACAAGAGCACTTTACAATACCACAGGAAGAATCCATAAAGATAAGTGCTGCATACCTGGGAGGTCTGGTAAAATGAGTGGATTGGATGCATTGAAATTTAATGAAAAAGGTTTGATACCTGTCATCACACAGGATGCAGTGACCGGTCGGGTTCTGATGCAGGCTTATGCAAAAAAGGAGCAATTGAAAAAAACCCTTGAAAAAGGTACGGCACATTATTTTAGCAGAAGCAGAAACAAAGAGTGGCATAAGGGGGAAACATCCGGTCATTTTCAACATGTAGAAAAGGTTATGGTTGACTGTGATATGGATTGTATTCTATATATGGTAAAACAGGAAGGTGTGGCATGTCATACCGGAGAATTTTCTTGTTTTTACAGAAGTCTGGACAAAAAGGGAGATGTTGTAAATGAGTGAAAAAAGTAAAATTCTTGATGAACTTTATTCAGTTATAGTTGATAGGAAAGAAAACCCCAGGGAAGGGTCTTATACCAATTATCTTTTTGAAAAAGGTATCGACAAGATACTTAAGAAAGTAGGGGAAGAAACTGCTGAGGTTA
This sequence comes from uncultured Clostridiaceae bacterium, assembly GCA_964475455.1. GTDB lineage: Bacteria > Bacillota > Clostridia > DUPQ01 > DUPQ01 > JAFGQE01. The sequence goes on from CAYYXJ010000011.1 coordinate 26,420, forward strand.
TAATTGGTTCAAAGAATGATGGCAAGGAAGAAGTAATCTATGAATCAGCAGACCTTCTATATCATCTTATGGTTCTTTTTGTTGAAAAAGGAATAACACTTGATGAAATTTTTGATGAGCTTCAAAAAAGAAGATAATCATTTTCCATGGCAAACAACCTTGTTTCGTCCCGATTTCTTTGCTGCATAGAGTGCCTTGTCAGCTTGGAGGCATAATTTTTGTGGGTCTGTTTCATGTGAACCTGTTGCTGCGGAAACTCCGATACTGATGGTTAAAAACCCTGTTTCAGAATGCTCGTGTTCAATCCGGGCATTTTCTATGTTCTTTCGTATTTTTTCAGCAACCAAGCAGGCAGCGTCAAGGGAGGTAAATGGAAGTATAGCCGCAAATTCTTCTCCACCATATCTGAAAATAACATCAGTTGAACGCTTCAGGGTCTTCGACATTATTTCCGCAGCCTTTTTAAGGCAAATGTCACCCTCCAAATGTCCATATGTATCGTTGTATTTTTTAAAGTGGTCCAGGTCAATAAGTAGAAAAGCAAGGGGTTTTTGTGATCTGCTGGACCTATGCCATTCATTTTCAAGTTCTTCATCCATTTTTCTTCTGTTGTAAATATCGGTTAATGCATCAATTTCGGAATTTTGCTTGAGCATGTCATTTTGTTCCATTAGTACAATGTCTTTTTTGAAATTTGCAATTCTCATACTATAGAACAGTGTTGAAATCAATATTGAGATAAGGCAAAAACTCCATGAGTCAAATAGTAAATCTGTTGAAACATTGGTTGTAAAAGAGTTGGTGGTAATTACATAAAGTGTAATAAGTGCCTGGGAGGGTATCATTGTGATGGCAATTTCCCAGAAACTTAGGTAAGGTATTATGCCAATGGACATCATGATAAGTATATATGCACTTGGAATATAACCGTCTGATTGATTGAACAAAACAAGGAAAACTCCCCAGATTAGAACAAGCATTAAACCTGTAATAAGAAACAGTCTTATAAAAGTCATGTTTTTTATTTTGGCCTTTTTACCGAGATAAACAAAAATAAGCAAATATAGAGATAGGAAAATAATAATTCCAGCATAAAGGTATAAGAGAGTTGAGTCCATCGGATTATCTGTATTTATTATTCCTTTGAGGAGCAACCATGCCAACATTGTAATTTCTATGATAAGAAAAGTAAGACCTGCAAGTTTCAACCTGCTGATGTTGTCTTTGAGATTTGTGAAAATAAATCGCTGCTGTTCTTCCGGCTTCAAACCTGGAACTTTGACCAATATATTGTTTTTCAATAGGGCCACCTCATAGTAATATTAATTATTATAATACAAAATAGTCAGAATATGTTAAAATGAACAGGTATTAATTACAAAGGAGTTTTGATGTCGGTATTAATTGAAGGAATTTACCTAACAGAATAATGTGCCGGCGCACGTAGATATTTTGTGTAAAAATTTCGTGGAGCCGGTCCACTGCCTTTAGACTGCTTCAAAACATTAGAATTTCCATTAATATGGTAAGGCGGCGGATAATTAATCCGCTTTTTAATTGTTAAGATATATGAGTAACCTGCACTGCAGTCCGGGGCATAGAGGACATGGGTGCAGGTTTTTTATAGGAAGGTAATTATGATAGGAAATACTCACAGGGAATTGGAATTCGACAAAATTTTAAATATGCTTCGTGAACAAGCTTTGTCAGACAAAGTGAAAGAACGAATTGAGCGAATGAAACCATATATGAGCGAAAGAGAAGCTTTAAGGCATATGGAAGATACCACTATGGCTAGAAAAACACTGGAATCTGTTGGAAATCCTCCTCTTGCTTCAATGACAGAATTGCTGATGGCGGTTGAGATGATTGAAATCAATGGTCTGTTAAATCCTGAGCAGCTTGAGGCGGTAGCTGGCTTCATTTCTACATGCAACAGGATGAAAAGCTACTTAAAAAGAGCAGCTTCTGCTTCAGAGTCGATTTCTGATATGGGATACTCAATAAGTGACCTATCTGCTTTACAGGGAGAAATTGAAACATGCATAAGAAATGGTAGAGTAGATGACAGGGCTTCAAGTGAGCTTTCTTCTGTTAGAAAAAAGATAGTCATGTTCTCTGATAAGGCAAAGGATAAACTCAACAGCATTATGAAAAGCAATGAAAAGTATTTAAGTGATGGCTTTATTGTAACCAGAAATGGGAAAATGACCATTGCTGTAAAAAGAGAATACAGAAATCGGATTCAGGGAAGTGTCATAGATAAATCAAATACGGGAGGAACGGTTTTCATAGAGCCTGAATCTGTTGGGAAAATTCAATCTGCAATTTCAAATCTTATGGTTGAAGAAGATATTGAAGTAAAAAAAGTGCTGTATACACTGACTGCAATGGTTGAGGATGAACTTCGGTTCATCAAGGTTAATATTGAGGCAATGGAAACATTGGATTTCATTTTTGCCAAGGCGAAATTCAGCATACAGATGAATGCTATACCTGCCGGGATAACAACAGGCAGCACAATCAATCTAAAGGGTGGGAGGCATCCGCTGCTTCAAAGTGAAAAGGTTGTCCCGCTGGACTTTCAGATTGGGTATACAGACTCATCCGGCAATGTAATCAAGGCAATAATCATCACCGGTCCCAATACCGGGGGAAAGACCGTTGTACTGAAAACCGTGGGATTGTTTTCACTTATGGTGCAATGCGGACTGCATATACCTGCAGACGAGGCAAGTTTCTGCATGAGGAATATGGTGCTTTGTGACATTGGTGACGGGCAGAGCATAACAGAGAATCTGTCCACTTTTTCCTCACACATGACGAGAATAATAAATATACTCGAGACAGCCGATGACCAGTCGCTGGTTCTGCTGGACGAGCTTGGGTCAGGGACTGACCCGACTGAAGGCATGGGCATTGCCACAGTCGTGCTTGAAGAAATGATGAAGAGAGGATGCTTGATAGCAGCTACGACCCATTATCCGGAGATCAAGGATTTCGCCAGGAATACAGCAGGTTTTATCAACGCCAGAATGGCCTTTGACAGGGAAAACCTTGCACCGTTGTACAAACTGGAAATCGGCGAAGCCGGGGAAAGCTGTGCATTGTACATAGCAAGGAGAATCGGACTGTCCCTTGATATGGTTGAAAGAGCACACAAAGCTGCGTATCACCAATTCAAGGTTAAATCAGTAGAAGAGGTGGTGTTCAATGAATCTGAGTTCTCCGGGATTGTAAGTACAGAAAAGGAGAAAACAGTTAAAAAACCAAGATTGTCATTCATTGACAGGGACAAGACTGAAACTCCTGATTTATCTGGAAAATTTGGAATTGGTGACAGTGTTATAGTGCATCCCCAGGAGTATACTGCAATAGTCTTCAGAAAAGTGGATAAAAACGGTATGGTCGGAGTTCAGATAAAGAAGAAAAAATATCTTGTGAATCATAAGCGTGTGGAACTTAGGATTCCTGCCAGTGAACTTTATCCTGATGACTATGACTTCTCTATAATTTTTGATACAGTTGATAACAGAAAAGCCAGACACCGGATGACCAAAAGACACCGAGAAGATTTGGTAGTTACATTTGAAGAGGAATACGAAATATTATAGCTTGCTGAACACAACATCCCTGGGATAACGTGTCAGATTTGACACGTTATCCCAGGGATGTTG
>CAYYXJ010000012.1:0-9094 GCA_964475455.1 uncultured Clostridiaceae bacterium
CGGGACTTACGGTTTTACAGGCAGTCATTGCCAGAACGGCTTCCAGGAGCAATGAAACCATAGTTTATATTGCATCGGAGGAATATAAAAAAGGAACGGTTATTGAGTCCGGGTACATCGAAGAAGTTATTGTTTACACGGAATCAGGAAATGTAAATCCATCTGCAGATACCATGGAAGACCTTCTGGGGATGACCCTTGCATATGGTGTTGAAAAAGGTGAGATCATTACTGCAGCCTCTGTGTATGACAGTAACATGATTTTAGATGATGAAAGGTATGTGGCCCTGAAGGTTGACGGAGGGAATTTCAATGCAGGATGCCTGTCAGCAGGCGATACTGTTGATATCTATTTCATGCCTGATTTTGACAAACTGGAAAATTATCAGATTGTATGGCTAAATGAAATGCTTGTGGGATATTCCCGTTTCATCAAAGGGAAATCTCCCGGAATCCTAATAAATGACCTGAGGATTAACCATGTCAGCAAAACTGCGGGAGAGCAGGCTGAGTATGTTAGTGTCTGTGTACCCAAACCGGTGGACGAGGTAATTACTTTCCTTGAACAAATAAGTGAATATGAGTTCATCGGGCGATGAAGTGATATAATCATATCCGGGTGAATATATGTTGAAGGAAAACGAGCAGCTTGATGACCTTCAAATCAAAGGTCTTCGTATAATTCAGGACAGCACGCGGTTCAAATTCGGAACCGATGCTGTGTTGCTTTCAAATTATGCAAAAATAAAACCGGGTGGAAGATGCATTGACCTTGGAACCGGAACCGGGATAATACCTTTGCTTTTAAATGTGAAAAATAATGCCTCTGAAATAATTGGTCTTGAAATGCAGGAAGAGCTTTGTGAAATGGCATCCAGGAGCATTGACCTGAACGAGCAGATGGCTGATGGAGTAAAAATAGTACATGGAGATATTAGGCAGGTGAAAAAACTTTTCACAGCAAGCTCATTTTCCAATGTTGTATCAAATCCGCCATACATGAAGGACGGTTCTGGTTTTCAGAGTGAAGACCGTTCCATTGCAATGTCCCGGCATGAACTTGAGTGTACATTTGAAGATATTGCAAAAGCAGCAAATTACCTCCTGAATGATAAAGGTGTTTTTACTCTGGTACATAGACCCAACAGACTTGTTGATGTCCTTTCAGCACTGAGGGAGAATTCCCTTGAGCCCAAGACAATAAGGTTTGTTCATCCATACGCGGGGAAGGCACCTAATCTCTTCCTTGTTAATGCCATCAAAAACTCAAAACCATTCCTGAAGGTTGAGGAACCATTGATAATTCGTAACAACGACGGTACTTATACCGATGAAATATATACAATCTACGGAATGGACAGGGAGTAATATGCTGTATCTTGTTGCAACACCTATCGGAAACCTGGGGGACATTTCAAGGCGGGCTCTTGAAATACTTGAAAGCTGCGACCTGATTGCATGTGAGGACACAAGGCGAACCATAAAGCTTTTAAATGCTTATAAAATTAAAAAAACATTGGTTGCTTTTCATATGCACAATGAGAAAGAAGCCGGTGAAAAGTTATTGGGAAAATCGATGGAAGGAAACACCATTTGCCTTGTTTCCGATGCCGGTTGCCCGGGAATCTCAGATCCCGGAGAATATCTGGTAAAACTTTTTCATGAAAATAATCAAGAGGTCAGTGTTATACCGGGACCAAATGCAGCATTGTCAGCCTTGATGGTATCAGGGATACCCACTGAAAAATTTGTTTTTGAAGGATTTTTACCAAGCCAGGATAAAAGTCGTAAGGAACGGTTGATAAAACTTTGTGAAGAAGAGAGAACTATGCTTTTTTATGAAGCACCTCACAGAATAAGTAAAACTCTTTGCAGTATGAGGGATATTTTCGGCAGTGACAGAGAAGCTGCCGTGGTAAAGGAAATTACAAAACTACATGAAACAATCAGCAGAGGTTCGTTGGAATTTCTTTGTGAAAAATTTTCAGATGCAAATCAAAAAGGTGAATTTGTTGTTGTCGTTAAAGGTGGGTTTTCTGAATTTATAAAGCCCTCACTGTCAGTACCGGAAAGATACAACGAGTTGATTGAATCCGGCATTGACAGAAAAGAAGCTATGCGAACAGTGGCAAAAGAGTTCAATATTTCAAGAAGGGATGTTTACTCAAAGGTCAATGGGATGTGATATTACACCATGTTTTCAATACAGTCCCTGCATACAATCTTATCTCTGTAATCAATGGTGTTTTCTGTAGCACCGCAGAAGACACATGAAGGTTGATGCTTCTTTATTATAATGCTGTCATCCTGCATATATATTTCCACTGCATCCCTGTCACCGATTCCCAGTGATCTTCTTAATTCGATGGGTACAACTATACGTCCCAGCTCATCTACTTTTCTGACAATTCCAGTGGCTTTCATGTTTATTTCCCCCTAATGAATTTACTAAAATTTGGTAATTAAATGATATCATCAGCCATTCGGGGAGTCAACAGGACAGGTTACCTGAATGGATAAAAAAGCAGATGGTACATTTCAAATACCATGATGTATAGTTTAAGTTGCCAATTGGAATTTTACCGGGAAATAATATATATTATATGAGTATTATTTAACCGGGAGGCTTCAATGATTAGTATCAATAATGTTACAAAAACCTATGGCAGCGGTATCAAAGCTGTGGATGATCTTACTCTGGAGATACGAAAAGGTGAAATTTTTGGATTTCTGGGGCCCAATGGAGCAGGTAAAACAACAACAATAAAAATGGTTACGGGAATACTGCCGCCTGACGAGGGAACGGTTCTCATTAACGGGCATGATATATCAAAGGACCCAATCAGTGCCAAGATGGATATCGGTTTTGTTTCAGATGACCCCAATGTGTTTGAAAGGCTCAAAGGCCTTGAGTATCTAAATTTCATGGCAGATATTTATAAAGTTCCGGCAAAAGGTCGTAAAGAACGTATACTTGAGCTTGCTGATGAATTCGAAATGACCAATGCCCTTGACGATAAAATTCAAAGCTATTCACATGGAATGAAACAGAAAATAGTTGTGATGGGGGTTCTCATTCATGATCCTGATGTATGGATTCTTGACGAGCCTCTTTCGGGTCTGGATCCCAAATCTTCTTTTACATTGAAGAAAATCATGAGAGACCATGCGGACAAAGGAAATACGGTTATGTTTTCCACTCATGTCCTTGAAGTTGCGGAAAAAGTATGCGATAGAATCGCTGTTATCAACAAAGGAAAAATTTTATTTGTCGGAACCCTTGCAGAGATGAAAGCAAATCTAAAGACAGATACAAGTCTTGAAAAAATGTTCCTGGAGATGACCGATGATGAGTAATGTGCTGAAACTAATAACAATTGGACTGCTCACAACCTTCAGAGGCTCGGTGGGTAAAAAAAGAAAAATCCAGAAACCACTTTTTGCCCTGCTGCTGGTTATTGCATTTTCTCCCATGGTGTTTTCATTCGTTGAAATCATCAAGGTTATGTACGGTTCGCTTGAGATGTTCGGACAGGGTGATTCCATAATAGCCCTGGGTCTATTAGTGGCTTCAATGGTGGTATTCATATTTGGAATCTTCTATACCATAGGCTCATATTATATGGCGAAGGATATACCTGTATATCTGCAGTTGCCTTTAAAACCATGGGAAATTTCAGTTTCAAGATTTGTAATGGTACTGCTTTATGAATATCTCACAATGCTGATTTTCTTTTTGCCGGTTGTCATAGGGTTTGGAGTTGCTGCCGGAAAAGGCATATTGTACTATGTGATTTCAGTCCCGGTATTTCTAACGGTACCGGTATTGCCGTTGTCATTGGCTTCCATCCTGATTATTGGAATAATGAGTTTTGCAAAAAGGGCGGTTAACAAAGACCGCTTTACAATGATTGCCAGCCTGCTTGGACTTGGTATTGGAATCGGGTTCAATTTTGGTTTTCAATCTCTTATAAGCAGGGTTGACAGTACAGATGGTTTTCAGGAAATGATACTTTCAGGAAAAATTTCTATGGCTGAGAACATTGCCCGTGTTTTCCCGGGAATTTCCAATGCAACAAGAGCACTCGTTGAAAACAATGCTTTCCATCTTGTTATTTTTATCCTGATTGCAGCTGCTGCATTTTTGATATTTATATTGGTTTCCAAAGCACTGTATTTCAGAGGAGTTTTGGGAATAAACCAGCAGGTTTCAAGAAGAAGGTTTGATTCAAGTAAGGAAGGTGGATTTGAATCCAGAAATCCTATCAGAACTTATCTCTCAAAGGAGCTAAAGCTGATTTTCAGAACCCCTATTTATTTTATGAATCTGGTTCTGATAGATATTTTGCTCCCGCTTTTTATGATTGTACCCATGTTTATTTCAGTCGGAGCGGAACAAATAAATGCCATCAAGGAACAGCTCATTGCATCTGCACCGCCGGGTATATTTGTTGCGGTTTCCTTTGTTTTGTTTATGTTCATAAGTGCTATGAATGGTATTACTGCCACATCGATTTCGAGAGAGGGAAAACAGCTTTATATGATGAAATATCTTCCAATCAGCTATGTGGATCAGCTAAATGCCAAACTGCTCTCGGGGATGGTAATTTCCTCAGGTGGTATGATATTTCTGGTAATAATACTGACAATTCTTCTGGAGATTTCAATTCCTATAGCATTATTGATGCTTGTTGCAGGATTTAATGCGGTAATACTTACTAGGATTACAGGTATGTTAATTGATGCATCCAACCCAAAACTAAAGTGGGACAATGAACAAAAAGCGGTCAAACAGAATATGAATCTGGTTTTCAATATGCTTGCGGGAATGGGCATTGCGGGTTTGGCGGTAATATTCATTATATTTGCAGGCAATTCCCTTGTTCTGAACTCAATGGTGTTTATTCCCGGGTTTGCATTGATAAATGTAATGTTGTATAGGCTTTTGATTTCACGATTCCCCGGGATGATCGAACGAATAGAGTGACTGAACCACTTGCCGGTGATAGAATAGCCATGATACAGTTAATTAAATGTTATGGCAGGTATGTGTGGTAGCAACAGATCAAAATAAAAGACCGAAAATCAATAAGGGAATACTATCCATGGTAGTTATGGTAGTATTCCTTGGCTTTGGTGAAAAGATGGGGGAAAGGTTTCTTCCCCTATATATAATGTCACTGGGAGGTACTGCGGTTGCGGTAGCATCATTGAATACAATTGATAATCTGCTGAGCTCTTTGTATTCATACCCCGGAGGATGGATCTCAGATAAACTGGGTTATAAAAAAGCTTTAATCATTTTTACGTTGGTTGCTTTTTCGGGTTATTTAATGGTTATTTTTATTCCGACATGGCAGTCAGTGCTTATCGGAGCAATATTCTTTATAGCATGGACAGCAATTTCACTGCCTGCTGTGATGAGCCTTGTGTCAAAGACAATGCCGGGAGATAAGAGGGTGAAGGGAGTTACAATACACTCCTTTGTAAGAAGGATACCCATGGCTCTGGGGCCGGTTGCCGGAGGAGCACTTATAGGCATATATGGTGAAATAATCGGAATGAGGATTGCATTTTCTATTGCGGCTGTACTTGCGCTTTTATCAATTGGATTCGTTATCAAATTCATGCCCGCTGACAAAACTGTCAAACCCAAGTCCAGGGGATTTCTAAAGACGATAAAAAACCTGCATGGGCCTCTTAAAATACTACTGATATCAGATATACTTATTAGATTTGCTGAACAAATCCCTTATGCATTTGTTGTAATCTGGGCGGTAACCAATAATGGCCTTTCACCTGTGAAGTTTGGAGTCCTCACAATGATAGAGATGGTAACTGCAATGGTGATTTATATTCCTGTTGCATATTTTGCTGATAAATACAGGAAAAAACCATTCATCCTGGTTACTTTTATATTCTTTTCATTGTTTCCGCTGGTGCTGATATTTTCCAAGTCATTTGGAATGCTTGTTGCTGCCTTTGTAATTAGAGGGATGAAGGAGTTCGGAGAACCGACCAGAAAAGCTCTTATCATGGATCTTGCTCCGGATGATGAAAAGGCATCAACTTTTGGTGTTTATTATCTTATAAGAGATATTTTTGTAGCAATGGCTGCCTTCGGTGCAGCATTTCTGTGGAATATCTCCCCTGAAGTAAATTTCATAACTGCTTTTTTATTCGGGGTAATAGGTTGTGTTATTTTTGCTTTATTTGGCAGGGATAAACGGATGGATGCAGTTGCAGGGTAATTTATAAAATAATTAATATCTTTTTATCAGTTATTATAGTGCTGACATATTGATATGGGGTTTATTTTCTTGACAGTAATGGTCAATGACTATAAAATGAACTTCAGTGTAATATGGGAAAAAATACATTTTGAATAGCATATGAACATTGAAAATTTAACAAGGAGGTGCTGCAATGCCGAATATAATATTTATGTTATTTGGCGCTGCTTTGCTAATAATTATCGCGATTGTGTCGTTTCTGATCGGTGGTATCGCTGCGAAAAATAAAGCGAGCAAAACCGTAGGTGATGCAAAGACCCAGGTTCAGAAAATCATCGCTGAAGGCGAGAAACAAGCTGAAGCCAAAAAACGCGAATTAATGATTGAAGCCAAGGAAGAAATTCACAAAAGCAAAGTTGCATTGGAAAAAGATCTGAAGGAAAGACGCAGTGAGATACTGCAGATGGAAAAAAGAATTCTCCAAAAAGAAGAGAATCTGGAAAAGAAACTGGAATCCCTTGAGAGCAAAGAAGAACTCTTAACCGGTAAAGTCAGGAAAATCGAAGAAAAAGAGAAAGAAACATTGGAACTGCTTCATAAGCAGCTCGAAAAGCTTGAAACAATATCAGGACTTACAGTTGAGGAAGCAAAGAGCTATATGCTCAGCCTTCTCGAAGATGAAATTAAACATGAAAAAGCGGGTATTCTTAGAGAACATGAATCAAGGATCAAGGAAGAATCGGAACAAATTTCCCAGACAATAATTGCAACGGCGATTCAGAACAATGCCGCAGACTATGTGGCTGAAAACACTGTTTCCGTTGTTGCTCTTCCCAATGATGAAATGAAGGGAAGAATAATTGGAAGGGAAGGCCGTAATATAAGAGCACTTGAAACCATGACCGGGATTGACATCATAATAGATGACACTCCTGAAGCTGTGGTTCTTTCAGGATTTGATCCCATCCGGAGGGAAATTGCTCGTATAACCCTTGAAAAACTTATTGCCGATGGTAGAATTCATCCGGCAAGAATTGAAGAGATGGTCAATAAGGCGACAAAAGAACTTGAAAGCACGGTTAAGAAAACCGGTGATCAGGCAGCTTTTGATGCGGGAGTATTTGGACTCCACCCTGAACTTATAAGTTTGATAGGAAGACTTAAGTACCGTACAAGTTACGGACAGAATATCCTCAAGCATTCCCTTGAGGTAGCTTCACTTGCCGCCGTTATGGCCGGTGAACTTGGTCTTGATGTAAAACTTGCCAAAAGAGCAGGCTTGTTGCATGATATCGGAAAATCCATAGATTTTGAGATGGAAGGATCACACATTACAATTGGTGCTGATATTGCTAAGAAATACAAGGAAAATGATGTTGTAATCAATTCCATAATGTCTCACCATGGAGATGTTGAACCCACCAGTGTCATATCAGTTCTAATTCAAGCGGCAGATGCAATTTCAGCTGCACGTCCCGGAGCAAGAAGGGAAACCCTTGAAGCTTATGTAAAGAGGATTGAAAAGCTTGAAGAAATAGCTTCATCTTTTGCAGGAATAGAAAAATCATATGCTGTTCAGGCTGGCAGGGAAGTACGCATAATGGTTAAACCGGATGAATTGTCGGATGATGATATTGTCCTTACCTGCAGGGAAATAGTCAAGAAGATTGAAGAGGAACTTGATTATCCGGGTCAGATAAAGGTTAATGTCATAAGGGAAACAAGAGTTACAGAATATGCAAAATAGAGGAAAACGCGGTTTATCCGCGTTTTTCTTATGCCTATCGGAGGATAAATGAGAGTAGTTTTCATCGGTGATGTATGCTACAGATCAGGAAGACAAATTTTAAAAGAGCAGCTTTCAAATATTTTAAAGAGATACGAAGCTGATTTTTGTGTTGTAAACGGTGAGAATTCTGCAGGTGGAAAAGGCATAAATGGAGCACAGGCAAAGGAGCTGTATGATTCGGGTGCGGATGTAATAACCACCGGGAATCATGTGTGGGCAAGAAGTGAAATCTACAATTATATAGATAGTGATAAAAATCTTTTAAGACCCTTGAATTACAGTAATGCAGTCATGGGACGAGGAATTGTTTATATCGAAAAAAACGGACAAACCCTTGCTGTAGTCAACTTAAGCGGAAGAGTATATATGGATCCCTGTGATTGTCCCTTTGATGCACTGGAAAGCAAATTGCCTGAAATCAAAGAAAAGACCCGGGCTGTTCTTGTGGATTTCCACGGTGAAGCCACTAGTGAAAAAGCAGCCTTTGCCTGGAATTTTGATGGTAGGGTGAGTGCTGTTTTAGGCACACACACCCATGTACAGACTGCAGATGAACGAATACTTCCGTGTGGTACCGCATTTATTTCCGATGTTGGAATGACAGGCCCATACGAAGGAATCATAGGTGCTGATCGCGAAGTAATAATAAATAAATTTAAAACAGGATTGCCTGCATATTTTCAAATGCAGAAGGGAATTGCTCAATTAAACGGAGTGTTCCTGGAAATTGATGAGAGCACCGGTAAATGTTTGAAAATTGAAAGGATAATGGAAATTGAAAAAGAATAGTTTCAACTGGAAATCTCTTTGGTGGTTTCTTGTTACGATAATCGGACTTGCTGCTGACAGGATAACGAAAGCTATTATTGCAGAAAATATAGCTGAGGGAGAAAAAATTGAAGTTATCAAGAATTTCTTCTATATAACCCACCACACCAATACGGGTGCAGCATGGGGGATTCTGCAGAATTCAACAATGATACTTGGAATACTTAGTGTTGTTGTTTCAATTGGTCTTGTATATTTCTTCTTTAAATTTGACATGTGGCCTGCGAGATTGTCCTTGACCATG
>CAYYXJ010000012.1:9119-14570 GCA_964475455.1 uncultured Clostridiaceae bacterium
TTGATTTCTATATCTTTGGGTACGATTTCCCCATATTTAATGTTGCAGATATGATGGTTACGGTCGGAACGATAATTCTTGTCATTTTTATCATTTTCTTTTACAAGGAACCCATGGAAGAAGCCCGGAAGTTATCCGGGGATGAGGATTTGACTGATGATATTAAAAATTGAAAATAATGATTCAGGAGTCAGGATTGATGCATATCTTACAGAGACCATGGAGGACATATCACGTTCCTATGTCCAGAAGTTGATATCCTCAGGTGCAGTTCTGGTAAATGAAGTCAGTGTAAAAGCCGGATATAAACTCAGGGAAGGGGATGTTGTTTCCATTGAAATTCCTGAACCGGAAATATTGGATGCTGTTCCTGAAGATATCCCCATAGAAATAATTTATGAAGATGATCATATTGTTGTTGTGAATAAACCAAGGGGTATGGTGGTTCATCCTGCTCCCGGTAATTATACCGGGACACTTGTCAATGCCCTATTGTTTCACTGCAAGGGAAGACTTTCATCAATCAACGGTGTGGAAAGACCGGGAATAGTTCACAGGATTGACAAGGATACATCAGGGGTCTTGGTTGTAGCAAAGTCCGACCAGGCACATAGAGCTCTTACCGAGATGTTTTCAAAACATGATATTCAAAGGGAATATTTGGCAATTGCCATTGGTGTTATAAGTGAAAATGCAGCCAAGATAGATGCTCCCATTGGAAGACATCATGAGGATCGTCAGAAAATGGGCGTTAATCTCAGAAATGGGAAAGAAGCAGTGACTCATTTCACGGTTTTGGAAAGATTCAGAAAAACAACACTGATAAAAGCAGTCCTGGAAACCGGAAGAACCCATCAGATCAGAGTTCATATGGCATATATCGGATATCCTTTGGCGGGTGACTCAACATATGGCAGAGGTAAAAGGAAATTCAAGATAGATGGTCAGGCACTCCATGCCGGAAAACTGGCATTCAATCATCCTGTAACGGGAGAGTTCATGTCCTTTGAGACAGAACCACCATTGGAATTCAGGGAACTGCTGGAGGAATTACGGAATGAATGAGTCAATCTTTGGAAGAACACATGCACTTATAGGTGAAGAGGCAATGAAAAAACTTCACCGAAGCTGTATTTGTATTCTTGGATTGGGTGGGGTCGGTTCATATGCTTTTGAGGCATTGGTTCGAGCAGGAATTGGTAAGCTGATAATTGTTGATCATGCAAGGGTGGATATAACGAATATTAACAGGCAGCTCATTGCATTGAGTTCAACTGTTGGACAATACAAGACAGAGGCAGCTTATTCGAGGGCATTGGAGATTAATCCGGAAGTTATAATTGAGTGCCACAATTTATTCATTGATGAAACAAATATTGAATCATGTATACCTGATTGTGTTGATTATATTGTTGATGCCATTGACAGTGTGCAGGCAAAATTGCTTCTTGCTGAATTTTCCAAAAGAAGATCAATTCCCTTGATAAGTTGCATGGGTACAGGAAACAAGCTACATCCCGAAAAACTCAGGATAAGTGATATAACAAAAACATCTGTTGACCCACTTGCAAGGGTTATGCGTACGGAATTAAAAAAACGGGGGATTGGAAACCTGGAGGTGGTATGGTCGGATGAGCTGCCGATTCTAAAAGGTGATGAACTCCCCATTGATAAAAGCGGAAGGAAGGTACCGGCAAGTATTTCCTATGTTCCGTCGGCGGCGGGCATTATGATTGCTTCTGTTGTTGTCAACCGAATCACAGGAAATGCATGACATATGATATAATGATTTCACGCATTAAAGTGCTGAATTGTGTTTCCGGTCTGCCGGAAACCCGGAGGTTCCCATGAATGGAAAAATAAAAAATCAACATATTGATACATTGTTCAGGGCTGTTTTGGAATTGAAGGATACTGATGAGTGCTATATGTTTTTTGAGGATATTTGTACTGTCAGTGAACTCAATGCAATCGCTCAAAGGCTTGAGGTTGCAAAGATGCTCAAAAACAAGAAAACATATTCAGAAATATCTGAGAAAACCGGAGCAAGTGCAGCAACAATCAGCAGGGTAAACCGCTGTCTCAATTATGGCGCTGATGGTTATAATCTTATAATTGACCGAATGACAGAAAAATACGGAGACAAATAAAGTGAAGAAGATATTCGAAAAAATAATGGGCAGCTATAGTGACAGGGAGCTGAAAAGAATTATTCCTATCGTAGATGAAATTGAGTCCCATGAGGAACGCATGAAAAGCCTTGATGACAGTGGTCTGAGGGCTTTGACTGATGTTTATAAAAAGAGGATTGCAGATGGGGAAGACCTAAATGATATACTTCCTGAGGCATTTGCCACAGTAAGGGAAGCTGCACGCAGGGTACTTGGTCAGAGAGCTTTCAGAACACAGTTGATTGGTGGAATTGTCATACATCAGGGAAGAATAGCAGAAATGAAAACAGGTGAAGGAAAAACTCTTGCTGCTACACTTCCGCTTTATCTTAATGGTCTCACAGGCAAGGGTGCGCATCTTGTAACAGTAAATGATTACCTTGCCTCATATCAGGGTGAGATGATGGGTAAGGTTTATGATTTTCTTGGATTGACAACCGGAATAATCATTCACGGTATAACCAATGAACAAAGAAGAGCAGCTTACCAATGTGATATAACCTATGGAACAAACAACGAGTTTGGTTTTGATTACCTTCGTGACAACATGGTTATTTACAAAAAAAACATGGTGCAGAGGGGCCATATATTTGCAATAGTGGACGAAGTTGACAGTATTCTTATTGATGAAGCCAGGACTCCGCTTATAATATCCGGCCCGGGAGAGAAATCAACCGATCTTTATGAAAAAGCAAATTCGTTTGCAAGAAGTCTTTCAAAAAAAGTTTTTGCTGAAACCGACGATAAAAAGGAAGAAGAGGACTATGATGTTGATTATATCGTAGATGAAAAAGCCGGCAGTGCTACTCTTACTGATAAAGGATTGGCAAGGGCAGAAAGGCATTTCGGAGTCACGGGGCTGTCTGATCCTGAGAATATGACTCTGATGCATCATATAAACCAGGCGCTCAAAGCCCATGGAACAATGAAGAGGGAAAAAGAATATGTCGTAAAAAACAATGAAGTAATAATCATTGATGAGTTTACAGGCAGAATGATGTATGGGAGAAGATATTCCAATGGACTTCATCAGGCGATAGAGGCAAAAGAAGGAGTCAATGTTGAAAGGGAAAGCAAGACACTTGCAACCATAACCTTCCAGAACTATTTCAGGATGTATGAAAAACTTTCGGGCATGACCGGAACAGCTCTTACTGAGGAAGAGGAATTCCGGGAAATATATGGTCTGGATGTCATTGTAATTCCAACTAACAGACCAATGGTCAGGGAGGATGCTCCTGATGCAGTTTATAAAACTGTAAAAGGTAAGTTTGATGCAGTTCTGGAAGAAGTACGTGAGGCTCATTTGAAGCATCAACCGGTTCTGATAGGAACAATTTCAATAGAAACATCTGAATTCTTGAGTACTATTTTAAGACGAAACGGCATAAAGCATGAGGTTTTGAATGCCAAATACCATGAACGAGAAGCAGAAATTGTAGCTCAGGCCGGTAGGGTAGGAGCTGTTACAATAGCAACCAACATGGCGGGCAGAGGAACCGACATCATGCTTGGCGGAAACCCGGAGTTCATGGCATTGCAACGGATGCGCAAAGAGGGATATGAGGAACATCTGTTGATCCAGGCAACCGGTTTCAATGAAACTTCCGATACGGAAATCATTGCGGCAAGGGAGAAATTCCGCGGTTATGAAAAAGAACTCAAGGACAGCATAGAGCAGGATAAAAAAACTGTCATCGAATCAGGCGGACTTTATATTGTAGGCACAGAGAGACATGAATCAAGGCGTATAGACAATCAGCTTAGGGGCCGAAGCGGTAGACAGGGAGACCCGGGAAAATCCAAATTCTTCATATCATTAGAAGATGACTTGATGAGACTTTTTGGGCAGGACAGGCTTACAGGGGTCGTTAATGCCCTTGGATTGCCGGAGGATGTTCCAATAGAGCACAGGATGCTTTCCAATGCAATTGAAAGTGCACAGAAAAAAGTTGAGGGCAGAAACTTCAATATAAGAAAACACGTTCTTCAATATGATGATGTAATGAATAAGCAAAGGGAAGTAGTTTATGAACAGCGGCAGAAAGTCCTGGATGGTGAAAATCTTAAGGACATTTATATCGGTATGATCAAAGGTATAATTGATTCAACTGTTTCATCTTATTGTATTGAGGAAGCCAACTCCGCAAAATGGGATTGGTTCAGTTTAAATTCTTTCTTCAACACTACATTCCCGTCTGAAAAACCCATATCTTTCTCCGACTCAGAAAAACAGGGTCTTACACCTGAGACATTTTCAGAATTGGTATACAACACAGTCATAGAGAAATATGAAGCCAAGGAAGAGGAACTTGGAGAAAAAACCATGCGCGAAGCTGAACGCGTAGTGCTTTTACGTGTTGTAGATGAAAAATGGATGGATCACATCGATGCAATGGATCAACTGAGGCAGGGTATTGGTCTAAGGGCCTATGGTCAAAGGGATCCGGTGGTTGAGTATAAATTTGAAGGTTTTGAGATGTTTGAGGAAATGAATGCAAACATCAGGATTTCAGCTGTCAGGATGATGATGGGCATAAGAGTCGGTAAGCAGGAGGAAATCAAACCTGTGCAGAGGCAGATTAATCTTAACACATCACATAATTCAGCCAGTGCATTAAGACAAAAGAAATCTGTTCCAAAAGTAGGAAGAAATGAACCCTGTCCATGCGGCAGCGGTAAAAAATATAAACATTGCCATGGAGCATAACATATGAAATACGAAGAAGCTATTGAGTTTATTGAGTCTGCATCTCTCTTTGGGAGCAAGTTGGGACTGGAAAATATAAGATATTTATTGAATTTGCTTGGGAATCCCCAAGATAGTTTAAAAACCGTACATGTTGCCGGAACCAATGGCAAGGGCAGTGTATGTTCATATATTACCAGGGTTCTAATGGAAGCCGGATACAGGACAGGGCTGTTTACTTCACCGTATCTTGAAAAGTTCACAGAGAGAATTCAAGTAGATTTAGTGAACATACCTGATGATAAACTCATTGAATATGTCTTGATATTAAAGGAAAAGATTGCCGAAATGGTTGGTGCTGGACAAAACCATCCCACATTTTTTGAACTGAATACTGCAATCTCATTTTTATATTTCAGGGATATGAAATGTGATATTGTAGTGCTGGAAACCGGATTGGGCGGGAGGTTGGATTCTACCAATATAATAAAGGACCCAATTGTATCGGTCATAACCGCAATTGGTCTTGATCATACTGCCATCCTGGGAGATACAATTTCTCAGATAGCTTATGAAAAAGCAGGTATCATC
>CAYYXJ010000012.1:14580-29844 GCA_964475455.1 uncultured Clostridiaceae bacterium
TAAAACCAGGTCGCCCGGTTGTAGTTTATGGCGATAATCCTTATGAAGCCATTGATGTTATAAGCAAATTTGCAGGAAATATAAATTCCGGGGTAATTATTGCAGACATGGAAGGTATATCAAATATTACCAACACAATCAGCGGTTATTCTTTCGATTATAATAATATAAGTGATATAAGAATATCATTGCTTGGCAGACATCAGATTAAGAATGCAGTGACTGCCCTGGAAGCCCTTAAAGTTGTTGGTAATAATGGATTCACAATTGATGAACAATCAATTAAAAGAGGGCTTGAAAAAACCAAATGGCCGGGAAGGGTTGAAATACTACATTACAACCCAACAATTCTGTGTGATGCAACACATAACCCGCATGGTGCTGCAGTGCTTAGGAAAACACTTGAAGAAAGATTTGACACCGGAAAAATTGTTTATGTAATGGGGGTAATGAAAGACAAGGATTATAATTCCATGGCGGCTATGGTTTTGCATGATGCAAAAGCAGTTGTAGCAGTTAGACCTAACTGGCACAGAGCCCTTGATGCTGAGACTCTTTTGGAAACTGTAAGAAGATACTGTCAAAACAGTTATACCGGTGATACAATTGAAAGGGGTTTGGAAAAAGCTTTGGAAATTGCAGGAAGTGATGGGATTATCTGCACGTTTGGTTCGTTATATTACATTGCTGATGTAAAGAAGTTTGTGAGGGAACGGCTTAGTGGAATTCAAGGAACTAATTAAAGACATAAAGAAGATTGATCTGGGGATTGTAAAAAACTCAGATGTGAAAATGTTTCAAAGCGAAAAAGAAGCTATTGAATATTACAATGATGCAGTTGATAATGTGATATCCGGAAATACGGATATTGCTGTAATCAAATTAAGGAAAGTCCTTAATCTTTCTCCGGATTTTGATGAAGCAAGTAAACTACTTGATAAAGTAAGGCAGTTTGAAGCATCCAGAAGTATCGGTGATAAAGTTTATGACAATATCAGGGGGAATGATTCAAGAAAATTCGGACGAAAGAAAAGCCTTCCGCAGAAGCTCCATATAAACCCAAGGATACTGCTTAAAATAATAATAGTTATCTTTGTGATTGCTATTACTACATTTATCTGTATTTTGATGATTAATTTACTGGGAAAACCAAATGAAAGTGAACCTCAGAATACTGAAGTCACTTATTCGCAGAAAGAAGTAGATGAACTGAATCAGCAAATCAAGGAGCTTAGGGATAATCTCATTTTAAGCGAGCAAGAGACACAGGATGCTTTGAGCGGTACAGCGGACAGTGAGGAAGTAATCGCAAACCTTCTGGAGGAAAACAGCAGGACAGAAGCATTGCTGGAACTGTATCAGGCTGCATATCTTTTTGAAATTGAGCAATACATAACCAGTGCCGATATAGCCGGATCCCTTGATGCAGAAATGTATAAGGGAGCTGAAAAAGAACTATATAACGAAGTATACACAAAAGCAACAACAATGGCCGCAGACAGCCTGTTTACAATTGGACTTGATTTATACAATCAAAAGGATTATGAAGGAGCCATTGCTAATTTATCAAAGGTTGAGAGTTATAATCCAATCCATGAGAATATTGGAAGATGCTACTTTTTGATGGGTATATCATATTATGAGCTTGACAATGCCACAAGGGCAATTGAAATGTATCAAAAAGCTGAAGGGATAACCACTTATACGAATAAAACCGGTTTGTTGTATTATACCGGAAAGGCATATCAAAAGCTTGGAAATTATGAAAAAGCCCGCTCGCACTACAATACATTGATCAGTGATTACCCAACATCTGATTACGTGGGTTATGCAAAGGACAGACTTAAGGAAATGGAATAAATTATCCTAATTTAATGAGAAAATATGCTAAATATTTAACTATCTATGATAAGATAAATATACATTGAATGTATAAAATATATTCAATAGCATGTGGGGAGGAAAGTACATTGAAAAGCTATAATCCGTATGATAACTTTTTGGAAACTGTGGAAGCTGCTGCAAAAATCCTTGAATTGCCGGCTCAGGATTATGAAGCGATTAAGTATCCCGAAAGAGAACTTAAAGTTGCTATCCCGGTTGAAATGGATGATGGAAGTGTAAAGGTGTTTGAAGGGTACAGGGTTCAGCACTCAAGCTCCCGGGGACCATGCAAGGGTGGAATAAGATATCATCCTGATGTTGATATAGACGAGGTAAAAGCCCTGGCAGCCTGGATGACATTCAAGTGCGCAGTGGTCAATATACCTTATGGAGGCGGTAAAGGGGCTGTGGGAGTGGATCCTGCAAAGGTTTCAAGAAATGAACTAAAAAGACTCACTAGAAGATACACAGCAATGATCCTGCCGCTGATAGGACCTGAAAAAGACATTCCGGCTCCTGATATTAACACCAACGCAGAAATCATGGGATGGATAATGGATACCTACAGCATGTTCAAGGGTTATACTGTTCCCGGTGTTGTTACAGGTAAACCTGTCGGAATAGGTGGGTCTGTTGGAAGAAGTACTGCAACTGGACGTGGTGTCATGCTTATAACCAAGGAAATCCTCCATAGAATGGGAACCCCGGTTTATGATACGACAGTTGCTATACAAGGCGCAGGAAAAGTTGGTGGTGTTGCTGCACGTCTGTTACATAATGAGGGTATGAAGGTTATTGCTCTGAGTGATGTATCCGGTGGAGTATTTAATAAGACAGGTCTGGATATTCCTAAGATAATGGATTTCATTGAAGCCGGTGGTTTTCTCAAGGATTATAAAGACGGTGGATTTGAGTATATCAGCAATGAAGAACTGCTGACCTGTGATGCTCACGTTGTTGTTCCGGCAGCAATGGAAAATCAAATAACTGAAAGTATTGCAAAAAAAATGAAAGCCAAGGTAATAGTTGAAGGTGCAAATGGACCGACAACAGTTGAGGCGGATAAAATTCTAAATAATATGGGAGTCATCGTGGTTCCTGATATTCTTGCAAACGCAGGTGGTGTTGTAGTATCTTACTTTGAATGGGTTCAAAATATCCAGTCCCTGACATGGGATTTTGATGAAGTAAACAGAACACTTGAAAAAATAATAATAAGAGCTTTCAATGAAGTGTGGGACAAGATGCACGAAAAGAAAAGTTCTATGAGAATGGGAGCTTATATGGTGGCACTGGAGAGACTTTCTGATGCCAAGAAAATACGAGGAATATTCCCTTAAAAAGCTAAATCAAAAAACCGCCTTTCCGAAGGCGGTTTTTTTATACCCTAATATTTATTCCCGACCTGAATATTTTCCCGCACTAATAATCAGGTCGGGAATAAATATTAACGTCCGGGGGAAATATTTGGTATTATATACGAAGAAAAGCAGGAGGCTGATATTATGTCTAAAAAAGATATATTTGCAGGTATTGCAGACAGTGGAATGTCACTGAGGAAAGACACTCTGGAGGAAACTCTGCCGTTGCCGCTTCCTGATATATATTTTTCTGATTCTGATAAAGAATGTTTGCCTGAACCGGAATTATCATATGAAGAGAAGTTGGTCGAATATAAAAAAGGAATTAAATCCTTGAAAGAGCAATATGCTCCATTTTTAAAAAGACTCTGCCCAACTTTCAATGACTTTAGAAACAGACATTACATTAAAAACTTTGATTTTCGGTTCAAAGGTGAAGAAATGGCAAAAAAAGTTGCCATTCCGCATTTTACAGGTCCTGTAGGAAGGTGGACAGCTTTTTATACAGCTGATTTCAGCATTGAAAAGATTCCTGCGAGGGAAAAAGTATTCCTTGTTTTCAAGGGAGTTGATTATATTGCAAAGGTATATATCAATGGTAATTATGTCGGAGAACATGAGGGGTTCTTTGCAAAATTCGAATTTGATGTAACTGATTTTTTGAAGTCGGAAAACAAACTTGAAGTTATTGTTGAAAATGACATTCCAACCATTGGTAATGGAGACATGCAGGTTAATGGGGATAAACTGTATGCTGCAACAGGTTTGGGTTGGGACGGACCTGAAGACGGATGGCATCATTGCCCGGCCGGCGGAGGAATATTCGACAGTGTGTTTTTTGAAACAAGGGCGGAATCATATATTAAAGATATTTTTATAAGACCTGATATTGATAACAGTATTGCTAACATAAGTGTTTCATATTACTCAAATAAAATTGAAAATTCTGAGGTTGAGTTTTGTTTTAATATACTACCCTACAATTTCAAAGGAAAAGAATACAAAGAAGAAAAAAAAGTTCCGTGCGGTTACGGATTGAATTATTACAATATTAATATCCCGATGAATGCATGCTCTTTGTGGGAATTAGAAAAACCCAGGCTTTATCTTGCAGTTGTTAAAACGGATTTTGATGAACAGGAAAGAACCTTTGGCATGAGAAAATTTCACATGAATGACTCTGTAATTCCTAAGGGAGACCTGTTTTTTAACAATAAACCCATTTTACTAAGAGGTGCCAACGAAATGGGTCATCTGCAGCTTTGTGTCATGAGAAATGATTTTAACCAGTTGATTGAAGACATCCTTATTGCAAAATACTGCAATATGAATTACTATCGCTTGACCCAAAGACCGGTGCAGGAAGAAATTTACCAATATTGTGATATGCTCGGAATGCTTTGTCAGACAGATTTGCCTCTTTTTGGATATCTAAGAAAGAACAAATTCCATGAGGGAGTTAAACAGGCAGGAGAAATGGAACGTCATGTCAGGAATCACCCGTCAATAGTTATGACCACATATATCAATGAACCGTTTGCTCCCGGGAAATATGGCCTTGAACACAGGCATTTATCAAGAAAAGAGCTGGAGCTTTTCTTTGATGCGTGTGATGCTGCTACATATTTTGAAAATCCTGACAGGGTTATAAAAAGGGTTGAAGGGGATTATGATCCCCCGACGGAAAAAGGAATGTCAGATTTTCATTGCTATAACATGTGGTACACAAATCATGCCCTGCCGATTGGTATGTTACATAAAGGATATCTTCCGGCATTGAACAAGGGTTGGAAAACCGGTTGCGGTGAATACGGAGCAGAAGGCCTGGATAATTATGAAGTAATGCGAAAATACTATCCGACAAACTGGCTTCCCGAAAATGATGATGACTGGTGGATTCCTGATGGAATTGTAAAATCACAGACGAATACCATGCACGGTGACTGGTATGAGGAACAAAACAGGATAAAGGACTGGATTGAAGCCAGCCAGACGCATCAGGCATTGGCTACGGAACTTATGACCCTGGCTTTCAGAAGGAGAGCGGACAGAGTAGTTTCTACGGCAATTCATTTATTGATAGATGCCTGGCCGTCAGGTTGGATGAAGACACTTCTTGATGTGGATAGAGTTCCCAAAAAGGCATATTTTTCATTTAAGGAAAGTTTGGAACCCCTTAGGATTAACCTTCGCAGTGACAGGTGGTCCGGATATTCCGGAGATTCAATTATACTGGAAGCATGGGTCTTGAATGATTTGGCTGGTGATCTGGAGGGACTTTCCCTGATAATTTTATCAAGAATAGGATCAGAGATTGTTTCTGTAAAAGAGTTAAATGATGTTTCTGCCAAGGCTTGTTCATCAAAAGCGGCAGGTTTGGTCAAGTTGAAATTGCCGTCTGTTGTAGAAAAAACTAGGGTGAATATTACCTCTTGTCTGATTTTTGACAACCATCAGCAATCTGTTGAATCAATTTTTATTACAGTTTATCCGAAACCTACAGGTTCTATCGGTGTCTTTTGTGTTGGTAAAGAAGCGGAAAATGTTGTGAAAAACTCACCTTCCTTGTTTATGACTAAGAAGGATACAGCAAATGCAATACTGGTTTCTTCATCAGAAAGTTATAATATTGTTAAGAAGGAGCTTCCCGATGGTGTAAGAACCATGTTCATGTTAAATGAAGAGGATGATAAATTCTATGAAATAGCTGGTGTGTGCCATAGATTCAAACCAATTTTTGATCCGGGTGAAGTTGGTGAAAACGGTGAGCTCAAAGGGCTCTCGTTCGTTGCTTTGTCTGATTATATGAAGAAAAGATTCGATAAAAATGATTGCTCTTACTGGTTTAATACTGACAAAGGTTACATTGACCATGTTGCTGAATATTATGTTGATATTGATTCAGAACAGCTTTATGCCTTTGGCTTTGAAAAACCAGCCTTTGGGAAAAGGACTGAGGGTCTTAAAAAGAGACTGCCTGTTTTATGTTCTCAAAACGACGCTGTGTTCATGTCCTTTGAAACAAAGGGCAGAGTCGGTGTTAACCCGGTACTTGATAGAATTATAAATCTGATGTTGACTGAGGAATTGGTATAAAATAGAATTACAGGACTTGTAATAGTGGAGGATAGCATGGATATTAAAAAAAAGGCATTGGAACTGCATGAACAGTGGAAAGGCAAGATTGAAGTAGTCAGCACAGTTGCTGTCAACAACAAGGAAGACCTTTCAATAGCATACACACCGGGTGTGGCAGAGCCATGTCTTGAGATAGAAAAGGACCCTGATTTGTCATATATATATACAAGAAGGCACAATCTGGTTGCGGTTGTTACAGATGGGACGGCTGTTCTTGGACTTGGAGATATAGGTCCGGAAGCCGGTATGCCTGTAATGGAGGGCAAATGTGTTCTTTTTAAAACATTTGGGGGTGTTGATGCTTTTCCTCTTTGCATAAGAAGCAAGGATGTAGATGATATTGTAAAAACAGTTACTTTGATTGCTGGTTCATTCGGAGGGATTAATCTTGAGGATATATCTGCACCGCGCTGCTTTGAGATTGAAAGAAGGCTAAAGGAATCCTGCGATATCCCGATTTTCCATGACGACCAACATGGAACTGCAGTTGTAACCCTTGCAGCAATGATAAATGCCCTTAAAATCGCAGGCAAAGAAATACATGAAATTTCTGTGGTTGTAAATGGTTCAGGTGCAGCAGGAATTGCAGTAACAAAGCTTCTGATGAGCATGGGACTTAAAAAAGTCATTTTATGTGACAGAAAAGGTGCAATTTATAAAGGAAGAGATGGTTTGAATGATGAAAAGCAGCTCATGGCAGAAATTTCAAACCTTGAAATAAAAAAAGGAAGCCTTAGTGATGTTTTACATGGAGCAGATGTTTTTATCGGAGTATCGGCACCTGGCGTACTTACAGGTGAAATGATAAAAACAATGGCCGAGAACCCTCTGATATTCGCAATGGCAAATCCAGTACCCGAAATAATGCCGGAAGAAGCTATTTCTTCAGGAGCTTTGGTTGTTGGGACGGGCAGATCCGATTACAAAAACCAGATAAACAATGTTTTGGCATTCCCCGGTATATTCCGAGGAGCCCTGGATGTAAGAGCTTCCGATATTAATGATGAAATGAAAATCGCAGCAGCTTATGCCATAGCAGAATTGATAAATGAGAAAGAGTTATGTCCTGATTATGTTATACCGGAACCCTTTGACCCCAGGGTGGGTCCTGCAGTTGCCAAAGCAGTTGCCAAAGCTGCCCGGGATACGGGTGTTGCAAGAATTTAGTCTTTTGGGGTATAAACCAATAATAATGTAAAAGGATGTGGAACATGGAAACTAAATATAAAAAAGCAATTCTGGCCGGCGGGTGCTTCTGGTGTATGGAACAACCTTTGGCCAACACTGATGGAGTAGTATCAGTACTTCCCGGATATACAGGTGGTCACATTGAAAATCCTACGTATGAGCAGGTCTGCTCAGGGACAACAGGGCATTTTGAAGCGGTGGAAGTGACTTATGATTCATCTAAAGTTACTTACAAAGAAATACTTGATGTTTTTTGGAGACAAATTGACCCCACTGATGACGGAGGTCAGTTTGCTGATAGAGGTACACAGTATAAACCCGCAATATTTTATGGTAGTGAAGACGAAAAGAAAATTGCAGAAAAGTCAAAAACAGAAATTGAACAAGCTTTTCATTTTGATAAGCCCGTTACAACATCAATTTTACCAGCTGAAAAATTTTATGTAGCTGAAGACTATCATCAAAAATATTACGAGAAAAACCCAGGAAGATACAAATTGTATAAAAAGTCATCTGGCAGACAGGACTTTATTGAAAGAGTCTGGAAAAAGGACAATAAGGATCTTCGTGATAGACTTACACCAATTCAGTTTGAAGTAACACAGAACAATGCAACTGAACCACCTTTCAGGAATGAATACTGGGACAACAAGGAAAAAGGTATTTATGTAGATATTGTTACAGGAGAACCATTGTTTACTTCAAAGGATAAGTTTGATTCAGGCTGCGGATGGCCAAGTTTTACTAAACCACTTGAAAAAGAAGCGGTTTTGGAAAAATTTGACGGGAGTCATGGTATGGCCAGAACAGAAATAAGAAACAGTTCTGACTCGGCACATCTTGGACATGTGTTTGAAGATGGTCCGGACCCCACAGGTCTTCGATATTGTATAAACTCTGCAGCATTACGCTTTATACCTGAAAAGGACCTGGAAAAAGAAGGCTATGGGGAATATCTGAAAAAAATCTAAAAACGTAATATATGAATCCATTTTGAGCAAACGACCTTCGGGTATTTTGCTCATTTTGGTATATAATAAGATAAACTGTTTTTTAGGAGGAAATTTATGAAACTGGGAATACACGCATATGCATGGTGCAGTGAATGGAATAATGACCAACTTGATCTTATTGACAGAGCGCAGAATCTCGGAATGGATTTCATAGAATTACCACTGATGGTTCTTGATAAATTTGATTCTAAAGCTGTTGGTGAAAGGCTGAAACAACTTGATTTCAATGCATGTACATCAACTGTTTTACTGGATGATACTGATATCACAAGCGAAGATTCAAAAATCAGAGCAAAGGGAGTTGATTTTCTTAAACGCTGTGTTAAAGCAACCGCGGATATTGGTGCCACCAACTTTTCAGGAGTAATATATTCCAAACACATTCGTCAGCTGGATGGCCGTCCCACTGAACGCGAGTATACATGGTCAGCTGATTGTCTTAGGGAAGTTGCAGATTATGCAGGAGACCTGGGAATTGTAATCGGATTGGAACCGGTCAACAGATATGAAACATTTCTGGTCAATACCTGTGAACAGGCACTGATGCTAAAGGAAATGATAGGCCGGGAAAACATAAAAATCCACCTTGACACATATCATATGAACATTGAAGAAAAATCTTTTTATGACGCTACAATTGCAGCAGGTGATAATCTGATTCACTATCATCTTTGTGAAAATGACAGAGGAATACCCGGAACAGGGCTTGTTGCCTGGGATGACATTTTCAGAGCACTGTCTGAAATCAATTATACGGGTTATGCTGCCCTCGAAAGTTTCGTTGATTGTACAGATAATATGAATACCTGGGTATGGCGGCAGTTGGCAAAGGATGGAGATACACTTGTAACACAAGGCACCGAATTTATCCGTGGCATGATGAAAAAATACGGTCTGTAAATGGAGGGAAACTGGAAGAAAACACTTTATATCGTATGGTTTGTACAGATTTTATCACTTATGTCATTCAGTTTCGGAATTCCTTTTCTGCCCTACTATATACAGGAAATGGGGGTTTCTGACCCGGACAAACTCAGATTGTTGACCGGCATAATAAGTTCTGCCCCTGCCATTGGAATGGGAATAATGGCACCTGTTTGGGGTATTATGTCTGATAAATTTGGCAAAAAACCAATGCTGCTAAGAGCACTGTTCAGTTCTTTTGTAATTCTGACAGGGCTTGGAATTGTTAATTCTGTTGGATGGGTTCTGGCATTAAGGGCAATACAGGGATTTCTTTCAGGAACTGTTACAGCAGCTGGTGCCCTGGTAGCTGCAAAGACACCCCAGAAAAACATGTCATTTGCACTTGGAATTCTGGCATCTTCTACATTCCTTGGAAGATCAATCGGACCAGCAGTCGGTGGAATTCTGGCAGAAGCGGTTGGGTATAAGCTGAGTTTTATTCTCGGTGGTGTTATTATGCTGGTTGCCTTTTTCCTAATACTTATATTTATTAAAGAAACAAAGATAACATATGCAGAGGCAAAGACTGGAAGTAAAGGCGGTTTTTTGAAAATATTCACCATGCCCATTATTCTTGTTCTTATAATTATATTTTTCATGAGGGTGGGACGTACGGTTGCCTCACCGTATCTTCCTTTATATATACAGGAAATCAGAGGTATGATAGAGGGATCTTCACTGACAACGGGAATAATAACTGCCGGAGCAAGTGTTGCAACCGCTTTATCTGCCCTGGTATTTACAAGACTAGGGGATAGATATGATAAAAGAAAGCTTGTTGCATTATTTCTAGGAGCAGGATCAATTGCTGTAGTGCCATTCCTTGCAGCCGGCACATTGGCATGGTTTGGTATATTCTATGCATTGATGTTCTTTATGTTGGGGGGAATAGATCCCTTGATTATGTCCTATTCGCTAACATTGGTTCCCGAAAATAAAAGAGGACTTCTATTTGGAATCAGGGCAACTGTTGGGTCAATAGCATGGGCCATTGCCCCATTGTTGGGAAGCTATATGAGCATCAATTATTCTCTAAAGGCAGTTTTTTACCTGATACCGGTTTTTTTGATGTTTGCATTCATGACAACTTTGATTCTAATAAAAAAAGCGGACATACGTCCGCTTGTAAAAAGTATAATTGATTAATCAGCCAACTCAAGGGCAATTTCCATCATTTTGGTAAATGCAATTTGTCTTTCTTCGCTTGAAGTTGTCTCATGTGTTACCAACGAGTCAGAAACCGTCAGAATACAAAGAGCATTTGCACCTGCTCTTGCAGCATTCATATATAGAGCGGCTGCTTCCATTTCAACTGCCAGAACCCCCATTTTTGCCCATTGTTTCCAGGAGTTGGGATCATCATCATAGAAGATGTCAGATGAGAAAATATTGCCTACTGTTACCCGGGTGCCCTTTTCCCTGGCCACCTCAACAGCTCTGCTTAGCAGCTTCCAGGAAGCCGTTGGAGCATATGTTCCGTTAAAACCATATTGAGATGCAAAATTTGAATTTGTTGATGCACTCATACCGATAACAACATCATAAAGATTCAAGTCTTTTTGATATGAACCGCAGGAACCCACCCGTATGAGGTTCTCTACTCCATATGTGTGAATCAATTCATATGAGTAAATGCCAATTGATGGCATTCCCATTCCGGTACCCATAACTGATATCTGTTTTCCTTTATAAGTTCCTGTATAACCGAATGCATTTCTTACGGCATTGAACTGTACCGTGTTTTTTAAATATGTTTCAGCAATGAATTTTGCCCTAAGGGGATCACCCGGCAAAAGAATTGTTTTTGCAATTTCGCCTTCCTTGTCTACGCTGATATGTGGTGTTTTTTTCATGTGGTACTCTCCCCTCAATATAAATGTGACCGATACAAAGCTATTATAACATATCTAAACGATGTGTTTTTCCAACAAATTGTTTTATAAAATGTGCCCTTATGATAAAATATAGTCTGCTGATATGCATTGAAGGAGTAGTTCATATGGACTTGAAATCTAAATTCAGACATGTACTTGATTTTCCCAAGGAAGGCATAGATTTTATTGATATTACAACAGTCCTGCAGGACCCGGAAGCCCTTGCCTACAGTCTGGAAAAGATGAAGGAGGGCATTGAATCCTTCGGAGAATTTGATGTTATTGTTGCACCTGAAGCCCGTGGGTTTATATTCGGTGTGCCTTTGGCATATATGACCGGAAAAGGTTTCATTCCTGTAAGAAAACCTGGAAAACTTCCATATAAAACAATCAGTTTCCAATATGAACTTGAATATGGAACAAATACACTTGAAATTCATGAAGACGCAATTAAACCCGGCCAGAAAGTAGTGATTGTAGACGACCTCCTGGCTACAAGCGGAACCACCGAATCCATCATTAAGCTAGTGGAAAAGATGGGCGGTGAAGTTGTGGGTATTCAGGTTCTCATAGAATTGGTGTTTTTAAATGGAAGGAAAAAACTCAAAGACTATAAAATCAGTTCAATCGTAGAATTTTAGATAAAAAAAAGAGACCGTAACGGCCTCTTTTTTTTTGTGTTTTTTATGCTTCGGTATGATCGATGATCATGTTCATGGAATTCTGCATCAGACCCTGATTTACAATACTAAGTCCGAAAATGGCCAGAACCAAATAGAGTACTGCATTATCTTCTATTGCTACGCCTGCTTTTTCCTGACATGTGGTAATATATTTGCCGTATTTATACATCCAGTAGATTGCATAAATACCACAGGTGACAATGGATAGCAGAACCTCCAGGCCGGGGTTAATTGTTTCGTCATCAAGATATATCTTGATATCGTTGGAAAATGCATATATCCAATAAAGATAATAAATTCCGCAGGTAATCAGTGACAAAATGATTACTTCAGCTATTGAACGTTTTTTTATCATGGTGTATCTCCTGTTCGTTTATTTCGTTACTATATTAACACAGGGCATAGTAGGGTGCAATCTACATACTCATAACAGTAAATTTCTTATTCAAAACATACATTTCAGTATTTAAAAGTCATCTTTTGCGTAAACCTTTGATTCTTCTTGAAAGCCCATTGGCCGTGTGAGATAATGGAAAAAAAGCTTTTAGGAGAAATTATGGCTTTCGGTCTTGATATAGGAATAGATTTAGGAACAGCATCCGTGCTTCTTTATGTAAAGGGCAAGGGAATTGTCCTTAGGGAGCCTTCGGTTGTTGCCATGGATGAAGATGGCAATATACTTGCTGTTGGTGAAGAGGCACGGCGAATGATGGGTAGGACCCCCGGGAACATTACTGCTGTCAGACCACTAAGGGATGGAGTCATCTCTGATTATGAAACAACGGAAAAAATGCTAAAATATTTTATTGCAAAAGTTTGTGGTAAAAGAATGTTGTTCTTTAAACCCAGGGTAATGATATGCGTTCCCAGTGGTATTACTGAAGTCGAAAGAATGGCAGTTAAAGATGCCGCAGATAACATCGGGGCAAAGGAAGTGTATATCATTGAAGAACCAATTGCAGCAGCCATTGGTGCTGGACTAGATATTTCAAAACCCTATGGAAGTATGGTTGTTGATATCGGTGGGGGAACCACAGATATTGCAGTCATGTCCCTGGGAGGCATAGTAACCAGCCGTTCAATTAAGATTGCCGGTGACAAGTTCGATGAAGCAATCATAAGATACATGCGAAAAAAACACAGCATGCTTATCGGAGAGAGAATGGCTGAGGAAATGAAGATGCGTATAGGTACCGTATATGCATTGGAAGAAGATATAACAATGAATGTAAGGGGAAGGAACCTTGTACTTGGATTACCCAGGACCATCGAGATTTCAGCAAATAATCTTATGGAGTGTTTTGAGGAATCCATTTCTAATATTGTTGATGCCATAAGATATGTCCTGGAAAGAACACCACCTGAACTGGCAGCAGACATAAGTGACCGCGGAGTGATTCTTACCGGTGGAGGTTGCCTTATAAATGGTTTGGACAGACTCATTGCCGATAAAACCGGTCTTGATGTAATTGTTGCAGATGATGCCATTTCATGTGTAGCCCTCGGAACAGGTGAGGCAATAAATGACATCGACAAAATAATCAAGGCAAAAATTGTAAAGCTTGAACAGAAAAGAAGAACGTAAATCCAATACCAAAAACCAGCAAATGATCGGAAAAGCGTTTTACCGTTTTAAAGAGATTTTGTTGTTTACAACAGTACTTTTGATTATATCCGCCTTGATGGTTTCATGTAAGGATGATTATTACGCGGATGTCTCGACTGAACCATATATATCATATGCCGTTTCTGAGATACCTGAACCTTCAAAAAACCCCAATCCAATTCCTGTGGTTACAATTCCTTCCATTCCTGTAATAGAGGAAAGCAGTTCCATAGAATTAATTGAAAGGGTATTTACTGTCAATGGAAGAGAAAATCATGTCTTTGTAATGAAAATTGATGTTTCCGCCCACAATGTCCGGGTTGAACCTTATCTTTCATTCAATAAAATTTATGGGTTTGAAACACTTTCGGAGATGATCAAGGACTCGGGAGCATATGCCGGAGTCAACAGTGGCTTTTACTTTGAATACGGTCGTCCATCCGGGTTGGTGGTGATAGATGGTCAAACAGTCAGTCCGGGAACCGGTAGATTTGAGAGTATTATAATAAGTGACGGCGAAATAAAATTTGAAGTTGTAAAAACCAGTATTACACTAAAAATCATAGATATGTCAATGGAAATTGAAGTATTCAATGGACCAAGGGATGAAAATGAAACAGCAGTCTATTCATCCTTTTATGGAAACACCGACCGTATTGATGTATTGAGAAAATATTTGGTTATTCAAGATCATAGGGTTACAGAATACGGAATTACTGATGTGCCTAAAGGGATTCCACTCAATGGATATGTTGTTGCCTTACCTCTTGACTATGAATTTATAGATAATATAAATGACGTTGATGTTTCTGTTGATATATCGCCGGATTTTGAGAAGGGGAGTATGGCATATGAGGGGGCTTCCATGTTGATAAAGGATAAGGAATCCCTGGCCGGGGATTCCATGGCATGGGTTGGTAATCTTAATCATTATGATCCCCGGACATGCATTGGGAAATTTACCGACGGGAGCCTGGGACTGGTAGTAATAGACGGCAGACAGGAAAATTACAGTACCGGAACAACGGGCCGTGAAACTGCAGATATTTTGCTGGAACTGGGATTTACAGATGCATTTATGCTCGATGGCGGTGCAAGTTCATCCATGTTTTTTAACGGAAACATTGTAAATCGCCCTTCTGACATGGGTATTGAACGAAAACTTGCCGGTGCTATACTAATATTTATTGAATGAACTACCATGCTTTTCTTTGACAGAAAAAGGGTAATATATATAATGGATGTGAAAATCAGGAGGATGAAACAATGAAAACAAAAGCAGTAAGGCTATATGGGAAGAATGATTTGAGGCTGGAAGAATTTGAGCTGCCTGAAATAAAGGAAGATGAAATATTGGCAAAGGTTGTAACTGACAGTATTTGTATGTCATCATACAAAGCGGCATATCAGGGACCTGATCATAAGAGAGTGCCTGATGATGTGGCTGAAAATCCAATTATTATCGGTCATGAGATGTGCGGGGAACTTGTCCAGATAGGCAGTAAGTATAATGGGAAATTCGAGGTAGGTCAGAGATTCAGCCTCCAGGCT
>CAYYXJ010000013.1:0-10654 GCA_964475455.1 uncultured Clostridiaceae bacterium
GAACGAGGAACAACCATTACACTGCATGTCATGAAGGAGGAAAAAGAATTCCTCGATTTCTACAAAGTAAGGGAAGTGACAGAAAAGTACTGTGGATTCATGCCTTATGAGATTTTTGTAGAAGATGCAAACAAAAAGAAAGAAAAAGATGAAGAAGCCGAAAAACCGGTAAATGACACATCACCATTATGGCTGAAAAAACCATCTGACGTAACAGATGAAGAATATGAAGAGTTTTATTCAAAGACTTTCAAGGATTATCGTAAACCGCTTTTTTGGATTCATTTGAACATGGATTATCCTTTTAGACTCAAGGGGATCCTTTATTTCCCTAAACTACAGCATGAACTTGAATCTTCAGAGGGGCGTATAAAACTTTATTACAATCAGGTTTTTGTTGCGGACAATGCAAAGGAAGTCATACCGGAGTTTCTTCTGTTACTAAAAGGTGTTCTTGATTGCCCGGATCTTCCGCTTAATGTTTCAAGAAGCTTCCTGCAAAATGATGGATATGTTCAGAAAATATCTACTCATATAACCAAAAAAGTTGCTGATAAGCTAAAAAGTCTATTCAAAAAGGAACGGGAAGAGTATAACAAATACTGGGATGATATCAATGTATTCGTGAAATACGGATGTATGAAGGATGAGAAGCTTTATGACAGGATAAAGGATATTCTTATTTACAAGACCATCAATGACGAATATAAGACCATTCCGGAGTTTACAGGAGAAGATGAATCATCTGAGAGCAAAGAAGATAAGAAGATTTACTATGTTTCCGATACAAAACAGCAGGCACAGTATGTTGAGATGTTTAAAAACAACAGCCTTGATGCTGTAGTGCTTGATACTATGCTTGATTCCAGTTATATAAGCTTTATTGAATCAAAGCTTGAAAAGGTTAAATTCGAGGGAATTGACAGCAATATTGCCGAAGCACTTGCCGGAGAGGAAGATACAACAGGTTTTGATGAATTGATTGAATACTTCAAGAAGACACTTGGGGATGATACATTGAAAGTTGAAGCAAAGGCACTTAAAACCGAAGAATTTCCTGCAATGATAATGAGCAACGAGCAGTCAAAGAGGATGAGGGATTGGTCCAGGATGTACGGAGGATTTGATTCCGGCCCGGCATTCCCTTCAGATGATACCCTGATTCTTAACATTGCAAATCCTGTGATAATCAAGATGGCCCGAAGCAGTGAATCTGATGAAAAGGCAACGGCTGTACAGCATGTTTATGAATTGGCACTGTTGGCTGCAGGGAAGCTTGATCAAAGGATACTGGGAGAATTCATTAAAAGAAGCGGAGAAATGCTCGAAAAGAGTGTGGGCGTTGAAGAACCGGATAAACCGGTTGAAGATAAAAGTGAATAACAATGAATGAAGGTGCCATGCACCTTCATTTTATTGATTTTACAGAAAAGGTTTAAAATGGGGGAAGTAAGAAGGATTTTTGTAGAGAAGAAACCCGGATATGACATCGAGGCAGGAAAGGTCTTGAATGATATCCGGATTTTGCTTGGAATCAAAGGTATTGTTTCCCTGCGACTAGTCAATCGATATGATATACAGGGGATTGATGAAGCTGAATATATGAGTGCAAGGCTTACGGTTTTTGCTGAGCCTCCTGTGGATATCGTACATGACAGGGTACTTCCGGTTTCCGAGGGTTCCTATGTATTTGCGTATGAATATCTACCCGGACAGTTTGATCAAAGAGCGGATTCATGTGCACAGTGCATTCAACTGCAGTCAGAAAAAAAGAAACCTGTTGTAAGGACAGCCAGGGTAATAATCATCGATGGTAATATAACAGAGAGCGAATTGACCGCAATAAAGGAACATCTTGTAAATCCTGTGGACAGCAGAATAGCATCACTCGAAATACCCGATTCATTGGAACTTGAACTGGAATTACCTGACAAGGTTGAGATTCTTGATGGTTTCACAGACATGTCTTTGGATGAGAGGGACAGGTTCATGAAGACATTTGGTCTTGCAATGAATCCTGCAGACCTTGAATTTATACAAAAGTATTTTAAAGAAACCGAAAAACGGAATCCCACTTTTACCGAGATACGGGTCATTGATACATATTGGTCCGATCACTGCAGACACACCACATTTCTTACTGAAATTGAAGACATTGAAGTTGCTGATTCCAAATATCTGTATTCATGTCAAAAAGCTTTGAATGAGTATATGGAGGGCAGAAAATCAATATACGGGGACAGAACAGATAAACCCAGATGTCTGATGGATATGGCAACAATGGCAATGAAAGAACTGAGAAAACAGGGGAAACTGAATGACCTTGAAATCTCTGATGAGATAAATGCATGCAGTATCATCGTAGATGCCAAAATAGATGGAAGCTCTGAAGAATGGCTGGTAATGTTTAAAAATGAAACACATAACCATCCTACTGAAATAGAACCTTTCGGGGGTGCTGCTACATGTCTTGGCGGTGCAATAAGGGATCCGCTGTCAGGCCGGTCCTATGTATATCAGGCAATGAGAATAACCGGTAGTGGAGATCCCACAGTCAATATTGCAGAAACAATGCCGGGGAAGCTTCCTCAGATTAAAATAACCAGGGAAGCTGCCCATGGATACAGTTCATATGGAAATCAGATAGGATTGGCAACCGGTAAGGTGCATGAAATTTATGATGATGGGTTCAAGGCTAAGAGAATGGAAATCGGAGCCGTCATAGGTGCCGCACCCAGAAAGAATGTAAAACGGTTGAATTCGGATCCCGGAGATATAATTGTTCTTGTAGGCGGAAGAACCGGCAGGGATGGATGCGGCGGTGCAACCGGCTCTTCAAAGGAACACACTGAGGAATCACTGGAAAACTGCGGAGCTGAGGTTCAAAAGGGAAATCCACCTACAGAAAGAAAATTGCAACGTCTTTTCAGGAATCCAAAAGCCAGTTCAATCATAAAAAAATGCAATGATTTCGGAGCAGGCGGAGTTGCAGTTGCCATCGGAGAGCTTGCACCCGGGTTGGAAATCAACCTGGATTCAGTATTAAAAAAATATGATGGCCTTGATGGAACAGAACTGGCAATCAGCGAATCCCAGGAAAGAATGGCTGTTGTACTTGCTAAGGACGATGTAGATAAATTTATAAAGCTTGCAGAAGACGAGAACCTTGAGTGTTCAAAAGTTGCAGTTGTAACTAAAGACAATCGACTTAGAATGACCTGGAACAAAGAAATTATTGTAAACATCTCAAGGGAGTTCCTTGACACAAACGGGGTTACCCAGAAAACAAGTGCATACATATCTGCTCCTTCCAAGGAAATATATTCTGAAAATTCATATTCATGTAATTTAGTTGAGTATTTCAATAGTCTGAAAGCCTGTTCACAGAAAGGTCTGGCGGAAAGATTTGATTCTACAATCGGTGCCGGAAGTATTTTAATGCCATTCGGCGGCAGATACCAGATGACTCCGCAGGAAGGTATGGCTGCTAAGCTTCCGGTCTTGAATAGGGAAACAAGTACTGGGACATTGATGTCCTTCGGATATAATCCGGAAATATCAAGGTGGAGTCCTTTCCATGGTGCAGCATATGCTGTTCTTGAAAGTGTAGCAAGAATAGCTGCTCTTGGTGGCAAGGTTGATTCTACAAGACTTACTTTCCAGGAATATTTTGAGAAATTGGGCGATGATCCAATTAAATGGGGAAAACCTGCAGCAGCTCTTCTAGGCGCATATCATGCACAAAAAGCCCTGGGCATTGCTGCCATCGGAGGCAAGGACAGTATGTCAGGAACATTCGGAGAACTCAATGTTCCGCCTACTCTTGTTTCATTCGCAGTATGCCCTGTAAATACAAGCAAGGTTGTATCGTCAGAATTTAAAAAAATTGAATCTGATGTAATTTTAGTTCATGTTCCGGTAGATGAATTCCTTGTTCCGGATTTCAAGGCTGCCCTCAAACAATATTCAAAATTTGAATTGTTGGTTGATGAGGGACAGGTGTTGTCTGCCATGTCTTTGAAATCAGGCGGAATTGCTCAAGCAATTGGCTTAATGTCCTTTGGAAATATGATAGGTTTTGAAAGTACAGCAGATTTAAGTGAGGAACTTCTATATAAACCGGGTTACGGATGCATTATTGCTGAGGTTTCATGTAAAACGGATTTCCCGGTAATAGGAAAAACAATTAAAGCAGAAATCATATCATTCAAAGATGTAAAATATACTATAAAGG
This sequence comes from uncultured Clostridiaceae bacterium, assembly GCA_964475455.1. GTDB lineage: Bacteria > Bacillota > Clostridia > DUPQ01 > DUPQ01 > JAFGQE01. Next base: position 4,235 of record CAYYXJ010000013.1, read on the forward strand.
ATCTTTTAAGAGCTTATACCGGAAAGCTTGAAGAAGTATTTCCAACAAAAACAAAGGGCGCTGATGAAGTTGTAAGGGATGAGATTTACAATTCATCCGGTCCTGCAATAAAAACAAGGGGAATTGCAGTGCCAAGGGTTGTTATACCGGTCTTTCCGGGTACAAACTGTGAATACGACAGTGCCGTGGCATTTGAAAAAGCAGGAGCTGCCGTTGAAACCATGATATTCCGCAACATGAATCCCAAGGATGTACATGAAAGCGTAGAAATGTTAGTCAAGCTCATTGATTCTTGTAATATTATGATGATTCCGGGTGGTTTCAGTGCAGGGGATGAACCTGAAGGCTCAGGAAAATTCATTGCAAATGTCTTCAGAAATAAATATCTGGAAGAGTCTGTCATGAAACTATTGAATCAGAGGGATGGGCTTGTTCTAGGTATCTGCAATGGATTTCAGGCTCTTGTCAAACTGGGGCTTCTTCCATATGGAGAAATCAGACCGATGGCGGAAGACAGTCCGACACTGACATTCAATGAAATTGGAAGACATGTATCTCAAATGGTTCAGACCAGAATATCTTCAGACCTGTCCCCATGGCTTTCTCTTGTAAAAACCGGAGATATACATACAATACCTGTAAGTCATGGTGAAGGTAGGTTTGTTGCAGATGAAAAACACTTTGATGTAATGTTCAGGAATGGCCAGATTGCCACACAATATGTGGATTTTTCAGGTAAACCGGCATTCGAAAGTGCTTTTAACCCAAATGGATCCATGCATGCCGTTGAAGGAATTACCAGTCCCGACGGAAGAGTATTCGGGAAGATGGGACATTCAGAAAGAATAGGAGAAAGTGTGTGTATCAATGTGCCGGGTTCAAAGGATCAACGAATTTTTGAATCAGGTGTGAGATACTTCAAATAGGAAATTATGGGTTTATATGAAATACATTGTCATACTGCAGAAACCAGTATCTGCGGTCAGGTTGAGGCAAGGGATTTGGTCAAGAGGCACAAAGAAGCCGGCTTTGAAGGAATCTGCCTGACCGATCATTATAATGATTATCATTTTGCAGATAGATTCGCTGATGATGCCCGGAATTTTTTAAAAGGTTACAGACGGGCCAGGGAATATGGTGAGGAGATAGGTCTAAAGGTTCTTTTTGGAGTTGAATACAGGTTCAGTGACACAAACAATGACTATCTTGTATTTGGTTTGAAAGAAAATTTTGTCATAGAAAATCCTGATGTTTATAAACTGACACTGAAACAATTCAGGGAAAAGTTCAAGGATGAAAATTTTATACTGATACAAGCACATCCAATGAGGGACGGACAAAAAAGAGTTGATGTTTCATTGCTTGATGGTATGGAAGTTGTAAATGGCAATCCTAGACACGAAGCCCGCAATGATCAGGTTCGAAAATATGCAAAAGAAAATAATCTGATTATGACTGGTGCAAGCGACTACCATCGGACAACAGATTTATGTTTGGCTTGTATGGATTTCGACAATGAAATTAACACTGAAGATGATTTAGTCAGGGAAATTAAAGCCGGAAGATACAGGATCATAGATAACACAAGGTTTGCATGATTACGGAGCGGGGACAGGTCTTCATGTTTGGGGACAGGTGTGAAGTCAGAATATGTGTAAGGAGGGACAGGTCTTGAAAAAAGCTTATTTTATGATGAATCGTGAGTCGTTTGACAAGATTTACAATGAAAGTGAAATAAAAAGATTAAAAAAGCTTGTTGATCTCCATCATGATATCATTATTCCTGATGCAAACGGACAGGTTGCAAAAATTCCTTCAGATGGACAGATTATTCTTTCAGGATGGGGTGGTCCCAGAATAGATGAAGGCTTTCTTGCAAAAATGCCTGGTCTGGAGGCTGTTTTTTATGGAGCCGGTTCAATAAGAGGCATAGTGACTGATGAATTCTGGAAAAGCAATGTTGTAATTACAAGTTCGTGGGCTGCAAATGCAATTCCTGTAGCCGAGTATACTTTCGCCCAGATTATTTTATGTTTGAAGAACACATATTCCCTGCAAAATGAGTATAAAAAACAGCGAAGTGGATTTTTAAAATCAGATCGTTTTGCTCACGGAACATATAAAACCAGAGTCGGGGTTATTTCTTTAGGTGTTATAGGCAGAATTGTTTGTAATATGCTTAAGTACCTTGATGTAGAGGTTTATGCTTACGATCCATTCTTTTCAGAGAATGCCGCACATTCATTGGGTGTAAAACTTACTGACCTTGAAAGCTTATTCAAAAATTGTCACGTGGTTTCACTGCATGCTCCCTGGTTACCTGAAACAGAAGGCATGATAAAGGGAATACATTTTAAAAGCATGATGCAAAATTCATCCTTTATAAACACCGCCAGAGGTGCAATAGTAAATGAAGAAGAAATGATTTCTGTGTTGAGGGACAGGTGTGACATAACTGCGGTTCTTGATGTTACATATCCTGAACCGCCAACCCGGGATTCTTTGTTGTTTAGCCTGAAAAATGTGTTTCTGACACCACATATTGCAGGTTCTATGAACAATGAATGTGCAAGAATGGGGAAATATGCAGTCGATGAACTTGAGAGGTTTATAAATAAAAATGACCTTATGTATAGAATTACAAAGGAAATGTTTGATAAAATGGCTTGAAATCACGCAGTTGCAGTGAATTAAGCCTGTATGTATAATTTGTTTTAGCAACAGGAATAACTTTGGACAGGAGAAAACTATGAAACCAAGGGAAGTAATACAAAGAGCTATTGAATTTGACAAACCGAACAGGATTGGCTATGACTTTAAATATGGCCACTATACAGACTTGCGAGGACTTGATACGAAACGTCTGATTACTCCGGAACTCAGCTGGCAGAAACCGGAATTCTTTGCCGACAGATTTCCGAAATATCTGAAATTCGACGGCTTTTTGAGACTTGATGATTTCGGCAATCTCTGGGGTAAAATGTCTCATGACTTGACCGGAGGCGGTGAGGTTCTACAAGGCGTTTTGAGTGACTGGAGCACTCTTGATAATTTTAAAATGCCGGATTGGACAAATCCTGCTAATTTTGAACATCTTCCTGAACTGCGGGAAAAGCAAAAGGATTACTGGCAGACGGGCTGGCTTGGTGGCTTTCCGTTTTCACTTATGAGAAAAATGAGAAAAATGGAAAATTTCCTGATGGATATAATCATTGAACAGGAAAATGTAATGAAGTTAAATGAAAAAGTGGTTGAGCTATTGCTGGGTGTTATTGATAATTACGGACAGGTAGGGGCAGATAGTATATTTTTCTGTGAGGACTGGGGACTTCAGGACCGACTGCTGATACATCCTGATTTATGGCGTGAGATGTTCAAGCCGTCTTTTAAAATTTTGTGTGACAGGGCAAAAAAATATGATATGAAAGTAATCATGCATTCATGCGGATATATATTTGACATTCTGGAGGATCTGATTGAGGTTGGAATTGATGTATTTCAACTTGATCAACCCGAACTTATGGGAATTGACAGAGTTGCAGAGGTTCTAAACGGAAGAGCAACTCTCTTTGCTCAGACAGATATACAAAAAATCCTTCCGACCGGTAACAGAAAATTAATTGAGGAAAGAACCGAAAATATGGTCAGGTTATTCCATAAGGACGGTGGTTTCATTGCCAGGGATTACGGAGATTACAGGACTATACAGGTGAAGCAGGAGTGGGCTCAGTGGATGAGATGTAAATTCTTTGAAGTCGGTGGGCTACCGGAGCAGATATGAAAGAATTTTTTCAAAAGATTTGGAATGGTATCAGGGAATTATTCAAAAGAATTATTGAATTTTTCTCTGTTATAATTCAGGGATTCGGAGAAAAACGTGATATGAAAAAACAAAAGAAAAAAAATACGCCGGTTAAAAAAACCAATGGAAAAACAAAAGAAACCCTGGCAAAATCTTCGCGAAGCAAAACAGTAAGAACTGTGAAAATGAGGAAAAGCAACGCCAGGGTCATTGCAGGCAGAGTTTTCTGGCTTTCATTTCTTGTAATTTTGGTTGTTTTGTTTTTCTTTACCTACAGATTGACCAATACATTTGTAAAGGACAGGGATGCCACAGATATTCAAAGCTTGGTGGGTGTTCTTGATGAGACAAACAGTAACAAACTCTATATTCCTCTTGGTTCTGATACCGGTGATATTGCTGAGATTCTTATTGATAATGAAATTATTAGTGATGACAGAATCATGGGTTTTACATATTTTGAGCTGTATTCCATGCTAATGGGTAACGATGGTGGATATAAGTCAGGTAATCATTGGATAAATTCGAGTGTGGATTACAACAACCCAGTGGGTTATGACATGCTGATTTATATTTTTTCTCAGAATCCAATACAAAATCCGACTGCAAGGATATTCTTTGCTGAAGGGCTGACTTATAAACAAACAGTCAACAAATTCATCGAAAACGATTTTCTGGATGAAACGCGGTTTGCCGAGGTTGCGAATAAATATGATTTCGGATATGACTTTTTGGAGCAGATTCCGGATAATGAAAGGTATAACAGACTGGAAGGTTATCTGTTCCCGGATACTTATATTTTTGATAAAACCAAACCTGAAGAAGAAGCAATTGACAAGATGCTTAGTAATTTTGATATAAAATTCAAGGAGCTTTATAGAAACAGACTCGAAGAATTGGGAATGACGATGGATGATATTATCATCATTGCCTCACTTGTTGAAAAAGAAGCCATGATTGATACCGAACGCGATACAATTGCAGGAGTAATATACAATAGATTGGAATCTTCAGAAGGATTTTTAAATTATCTTCAGATTGATGCTACTATACAATACTATTTCCTCAATGAAACAGGCAATGTAAAGGAACCTCTACTTACTGAAGATACTTTGATTGACAGTCCGTACAATACATATAAATATCCAGGACTTCCACCCGGACCAATATGCAATCCCGGGGAGAAATCGATCATTGCGGCACTGTTTCCTGAAGAGCACAATTATTATTATTATGTTGCCAAGGGTGACGGCAGCCATGCATTTGCAAGTACCTTGCAACAGCATAACAACAATAAAATCAAGTACTCAGGGAATTAATAAGGGATGAGTGAGGACAAACGATTTTGTATAACTGATCCGAGGGTTGAGAAATATCTGAACGATACTTTAAAACCCTATGATGGTATTCTGGCAGATATTGAAAAGAATAAGTCCCGCAGGGAACTTCCAACAGCTGAGACCGTTACCATGAGATTGATTGAAATCCTGGTTTTGACCAGGCAACCTGAAAGAATACTTGAAATAGGTACGGCAGAAGGTCGTTCTGCAATTATTATGGCAAATGCAATCGGGGATAAAGGGAAAATTGACACGATTGAAATAGATTATGAAGCTGTAGAAAAAGCACGAAACAATTTTATTAAAGCCGGAGTTTATGACCGTATAAATCTAATAGCGGGTGACGCTGAAGATGTTTTAAAAAATCTGAATCAGGATTATGATTTTATTTTCATTGATGCTGCAAAAGGTCAATATGTCAAATACTATGAATCATGTGCAAAGATGATACTGCCCGGCGGAATAATCTTTGCTGACAATGTTTTATACAGAGGAATGACAGCAGGAGGAGCAAAAATCAACAGAAGGCAGCAGCTGCTTGTCAGCAGATTGAGAGAATATATAGAAAATGCTGTCAAGGATGACAGGTTTATAACTGATGTGCTTCCTGTTGGTGACGGGGTATGTATCAGTTATAGGAAAAAGGAAAAAGGTTGATGAAAAAAGTTGAACTCCTGTCCCCGGCAGGAAATTATGAAAAAATGGAAACCGCTTTCGCATACGGAGCAGATGCTGTATACCTGGGAGGAAAGACATTCAGTATGAGGTCGAATGCGGATAATTTTTCTCCTGAAGAAATTAAAAAAGCAGTTGATTATGCACACTCAATAAATAAAAAGGTTTTTGCCGCTGTAAATATAATTGCCAGAAACAAAGATTTAATTGAAATCTCTGAGGAACTTGAGTTTCTTGGAGGGACAGGTGTGGATGCACTTATTGTTTCAGACCCGGGTGTTATGAGACTTGCGAAAAAATATGCACCCGGAATTAACATTCATGTCAGTACCCAGGCAAATATACTGAATATCGAGACAGCAAAATTGTTCGTTGAACTTGGAGCCAGAAGACTGATACTGGCACGTGAACTTAGTTTGGATGAAATAACAGAATTAAAGAATAAAATGCCATCGGACATTGAAATTGAGGTTTTTGTTCATGGTTCCATGTGTGTTTCTTATTCCGGTCGTTGCCTGATCAGCAACTATATGACTAACCGGGATGCCAACAGGGGTGATTGCGCACAACCACCCCTTCGATCGAGGCGACTATTCGATGATC
>CAYYXJ010000013.1:10664-29670 GCA_964475455.1 uncultured Clostridiaceae bacterium
CCCGGTGAATATTTTCCTGTTTATGAGGATGAAAGGGGTACATATTTTTTCAACTCAAAGGACTTGAACTTAATCCGTTATATTCCACAGTTAGTTGAAGCAGGTATCGACAGCATAAAGATAGAAGGTCGCATGAAGAGTGTATTTTATGCGGCTATGACAACGAGAAGTTACCGAAATGCCTTGGATGCTTATTATGAGAATCCCCCAAACTACATTTTTAATGAAAAATGGGCATTTGATTTAGAGAAAACAAGCCACAGGGAATTTACTACAGGATTTCTATTTGAAAATCATCCAGTTGATTCGCAGGTATATGAAACCAACTCCTACATCAGGACTCATTCATTTGTCGGAAAAATACTTGAATTTGATGAAGGGACAGGTCTGGCAAAGATAATGCAAAGGAACCCGCTTTTCAAAGGAGAAGAAATTGAAGTAATAAATACAAGCGGAAATGATTATAAACAAGTGGCGGAAGGTATGTTTGATGAAAAAGGTGACGAAGTGACTTCAACACCACATGCCCAGATGATATACTATATGAAATTAAAAGAACAGACTGGGGTCAACTCGATTCTTGTCAAAAAAAAATCGGAGGTTTGAAATGTCTTATAAAATTGCTGTAATAGGTGTTGGTAATATGGGTGGGTCACTTGCGAAAGCTGTTGCCAAGAATCTAACAGGCAGCTCTGTTTTTATTTATGACAAGGTATTCGAAAAAGAAAGAGAATTAATAAAGAATGGTTGTATAGCAACTGCTAAGGTAGGAGATGCATGTAGGAAAGCGGATATAATTATTTTGGCTGTAAAACCTAATATTATTCCTGCTGTATTATCAGAAATAAAAGAACATCTCAGTGATAAGCTGCTTATTTCAATTGCTGCAGGGATGAAAACGGAAACATATGAAGAAATAATACCCGGAATACGTTTCATCAGAGCTATGCCGAATATGGCAGTTGCAGTGGGGGAAGGAATGAGTACCCTGGTTGCAGGTAAACATGCCACAGAGGAAGATATTGAGATTGCCAGGACTATCTTTGAGGCAACCGGAGAGGTTGTTGTTATAAATGAATCACTTATGGATATTGCAACAGCTTTAGCGGGAAGCAGCCCGGCTTATGTGTTTATGTTTATTGAAGCAATGTCAGATGCAGGAGTAAGCGAAGGTCTGTCCCGCAAGACATCATATAAAATGGCTGCCCAGGCTGTTATGGGTTCAGCAAAACTATTACTTGAAAGTAATGAAAATCCCGGTGTCCTGAAGGATAAGATATGTTCGCCGGGTGGAACTACAATTGAAGCAGTGCTAAAACTTGAAGAAGAAGGTTTCAGAAACGCAATAATAAAAGCGGTTAGAGCATGTACTGATAAATCGAGGAAGCTTGCAGATTAATGAAAACCAAACAGGTTAAAATTTATACAGATGGAGCATGCAGCGGTAATCCCGGTCCGGGAGGATGGGGTGCTGTGCTTCTTTACGGTCCTCACCGAAAGGAAATTTCAGGTTTCAAGGAAGAAACTACAAACAATGAAATGGAACTTTTGGCTGCGATAAAAGCACTTGAGAATCTTAAGGAAAAGTGTTCTGTGGAATTGTATTCTGATTCGGCGTATTTGATAAATGCTTTTACCCAGGGCTGGGTTGAAAACTGGAAGTCTATGGGATGGAGAAGGAAAAAAGATCTACTTAAGAATAAAGAATTGTGGATTAAGCTTGATAGTCTGAATAATTACCACAAAATATCATGGGTAAAAGTCAAAGGCCACAGCGACAATGTAGAAAATAACCGCTGTGACGAACTTGCGACAGAAGAAATTTCAAAGAATCTTTAATTCAATAAAAATGTGAACTTAAAACCGCTGATATAGCGGTTTTTTATTTTAGCATAAATTGGGGACAGGTTCACAATAATAACAGATGCATGGGGACAGGTTCACAATAATAACAGATGCATGGGGACAGGTTCAAAGCACATTTATAAATGGAAATAATTGACATAAATATTTCAATATGGTAATATATGTCAGTGGAGGAGTTTATGAGAGGAAATAGGAATAAATCACCAAGATACAGATATCATATTAGAGTTAGAGGTTTCAAAGAAGTGCCGTTGTTTAGGGACGATGAGGATAAAGAAAAATATCTGGCTTTGTTAAATAAATATAAAAAGAAAAACAAATGCAAAATTTATGGATATTGTTTAATGACAACCCACGGTCATTTCTTTATAAATCCCAAAGGGTATGATATTTCAAATTTTATGCATGATGTGAATTTATGTTATGCACAATATTATAATAAAAAGTATAATAGATATGGTCCTGTTTTTTGGGGGCGATTTGAAAGTGATCCGGTGTGCAGTGATGCGTATTGCCTGGCTTTGTCAGCATATATTCATAACAATCCAAAGGATATAAAAGGGTATAGAGGCCGTGAAGAGTATTTTTATTATTCATCCTATGGTATTTATGCAGGGATGAGAGAAAATTTTGATAACTTTGTTGATACTGGATTCATACTTAGCCTGTTTAAGATGAAAAGCAAGGAAAGTGCAACTAAGAAATATTTAAAATTTGTTAAAACACAAAAGCAAGAAAGAACGATCAGAAACATTCTTGATAGTCTATCCGGGGGAGAAATGCATATTGTTGATGAAGAACAATTTTCTAATTAGACTTCTGTAATTGAGTTTTTAAAACCTGAAGAATTTTTTGCAAATAAGTGTCGTAGTTTAAAATGAATCAAGCAAATCCTTATTAAATTTAGCTACTCTTTTTATTTAGAGTAGCTTATATTGTTATATTTTCCAGTAAAATATCCAGTGCTTGATTTTTAGTTATAATATATTTAAAATCCTCGGAAATTGTACAGAAGAGTTTTCAAGTAAAATATTAAAAAAACTTAATTTAGACATATAAGGCTTATATATTTAAGAACCTGTCCCGCAAATCAACTTTAACACCTGTCCCTAATACAATATTTACACCTGTCCCTACATATAAATCTTTACAGATAATGGCGGGTGTGTTAGAATACCACAGGTAGCCGCACAAAACGGGCTTTTTAAAGCATGCTTATGCTGCCTGGGTTTGGCGAGACTGGATTGAGGAGGAAAACATAATAATGTACGCAATTATCGAGACCGGAGGAAAACAGTATAAAGTTTCCACTGGTGACAAGGTTTATATAGAAAGCCTTGGTGCGGAAGAAGGCAAGAAAGTTACTTTTGATAAAGTATTGGCTTATTCCGACGGTGAAACACTTTTGGCAGGCACACCTTATCTTAAGGATGTAAAAGTTGCCGGCAAAGTTGTAAAGAATGGCAAAGGCAAGAAAATTATTGTCTTTAAGTTCAAAGCAAAGAAGGGTTATAAAAAGACCCAGGGACACAGGCAACCATATACTTGTGTAGAAATTACTGATCTGAAGAAAGCTGAAAAAAAGGCTGCAGCAGAGAAGTCTGATAGCGAATAATCGGAGGTGAGATAAATGGCACATAAAAAAGGTGTTGGTAGTACAAAGAACGGCAGGGACAGCGAAAGTAAAAGACTTGGCGTTAAAAGAGGAGACGGTCAGTTTGTACTTGCAGGAAATATTCTGGTAAGACAACGCGGAACTAAAATTCACCCTGGTGTTAATGTAGGACGCGGTAAAGATGACACACTGTTTGCAACGGAAGACGGTGTAGTCAGGTTTCACAGAAAAGGCAAGGACAAAAAGCAGGTGAGCATTATCACCCAGTAATAATCCTTCATGGAAATTACAACCGTTTCGCTTATTAAGTGAAACGGTTTTCTTTTTCTAACGGGAATATTATAATATGAGGGACAGGTGCGAAATGTTGGTGTTAAATGTTTATTGATGAAGCAAAAATTCATATAAAAGCCGGAAACGGCGGCGATGGAGCCGTTTCTTTTCGAAGGGAAAAATATGTTGCCAATGGAGGCCCTGATGGTGGAGACGGGGGAAAAGGCGGCGACATCATTTTTGTTGCCGACGAAAATGCAAGGACACTTGCCGACCTAAGATATCTTAAAAAGTATGTAGCAGAAAATGGGGAAAAAGGCGGGAAAAGAAACAGAGCCGGTAAATACGGAGAAGATACAATTATTAAAGTTCCCCTTGGAACTATAATAAGAAATGCTGAAACTGACAAAATTCTGGTTGACCTTAGCACTGATGGACAAATATACATAGCTGCAAGCGGCGGCAGGGGCGGAAGTGGAAATCAACATTTTGCCACTTCTACAAGGCAGATTCCAACATTCGCTAAAAGTGGTATTCCGGGAGAAAGCCTGTGGGTTTCTCTAGAATTGAAACTACTGGCAGAGGTTGGGCTATTGGGATTTCCAAATGTTGGCAAATCAACTATTCTATCTAGGATTTCATCTGCCAAACCCAAGATCGCAAACTACCATTTTACAACCTTGACACCAAATCTAGGTGTTGTAAAGGTAGGCAGGGACTTTGAATTTGTTGTAGCTGATATACCTGGTTTAATAGAAGGAGCAAGTGAGGGGACAGGTCTTGGACATGAATTCCTTCGTCATATCGAACGTACAAAACTATTGATACATGTTCTGGACATATCAGGTTCTGAAGGTAGAAATCCCGAGGAAGATTTTGACAAGATTAATTTCGAGTTGCTGCAGTACAACAGTTTTTTAGTTGAAAAACCACAGATTGTTGTAGGAAATAAAGCTGATGCAGCACAGGATCCTGAAATGGTGAAATCCTTTAAATTAGCCATGGAAGCAAGAGGTTATGAAGTTTTTATAATTTCTGCAGTCACCGGTGAAGGTGTTGAATCACTGATAAACCGTACAGCACAGCTTGTAAAGGAACTACCCGAAACTGAAATAATTGAAATTACAGATGAAATAAAGGTCTATGAAGCAAGAAAAGAAGCACCGTTTACTATAAAGCAGGTTGAAGATAACTATGTTATAGAGGGCACTGAAATGGAACGGTTGGTTGCATCTGTAGATATGGAAAACTTTGAATCACTTAGCTATTTTCAAAGAAGGCTGCGTGCACTTGGTGTCATAGATGCGTTGAAAGAGGCCGGTATAAAGGAAAATGACACAGTATGTATTAAAAACTTTGAGTTTAATTTCATAGAATAGCCGATAGGCTGGAAGGATAAAAATGCTGACAAACAAACAAAGGAATTATTTAAGAAAATTGTCCCACAACCTTGATGCCATATATCAGATTGGTAAAAATGGATTGGGAGAAAATACAATGAAGCAGTTTGAAGATGGCCTTGAAGCAAGGGAATTGGTAAAGGCAAAGGTCCTTAACAATTCACTTTTTGATGCCCGGGAGGCTTGTGAAACAATTGCGGAAGGGACAGGTGCGGAAGTCGTTTCTGTTATAGGAAATAAATTCGTGCTTTACAGGCAATCCAAAAAGAAGAAAACAATTGAATTACCTAAAAAATGATTTATTTAATTATAAAATCGGTGAAAATGCCATAGATTTCTTCAGCCTTATCCTTTAAACGTTCGGCTATGTCTATGGCATCATTTCTGGTGGGAGAAGCATATTTTACAGTAAATAATATGCGTTTTTTATCCCTTAATTCAAGAACTGATAAAAATGAACCATCTTCAGAAACATCAATATAAGAAACAATATTTCTATCCTGTCTTACGGTTTCAGATTTTGATGAAGCAATTCGGTCAATGTGGCTTCTGATTCCTCCCGGAACTTTATAAATCAAGAATTCCAGTGTCTCAAGGCCCTTTTTTGTTATGTTATATGCAGTTTCTCCATTCACTATTTCAGACTTTACCAAATATCCATTGCTTACAAGATCTTCAATTAGATGCTGAAGCAAAAAGAAGTTAAAGAAATTTCCCTCCGTAACAATCTGCGTAAATCTCTTGTTCGTAAGAGGCATACCCATTGTCCTGGAAATATAGAGAATAATCAATTTGTTTTCAGCTACTTCAGCGTTATCGGATATATACATATTTTTCTCCATTAATGTGCTGAAATTATATCATATACAAATGGCTTTTGATTCTAAAAATGTTACAATTATTTCAGGGGGCATTATGAATATACTGATAATTGCAAACAAAGGCAGATTTTCTTCTTTAAAGGAAGCTGCCTTTTCTGAAAATGAAATTGATTGGTGGGATGACAGTAATAAAGACAGAACTGTCTGCATTGAATGTTATGCAGCATTCGAAATATTTGAACACCTGTCCCTGGCAGGATGCAATGTTAACATGAGGGACAGGTCTGATACTATTCCTGAAAAAAGCTATGATGCACTTATTTATGTCGGGCTTACTTTCATTGGCAGGAATATCAAGCCGGGGAGGGACGGTGGTATCAGAAGTAAAAAGACGACTTTCGGATGGATAATAAATATCTGGGGAAACAAAGGCAAGGAAAGCCTGTATGCCACATATCATTTTCTTGAGTTACTGGGATTCAGATGGTATCTGCCAGACGAAAAGGGAAACATCATTCCGGATGAAATAAATTTCACAAAGATGAAAATAAACATTGATTATGATTTCCGGACAAGAGCATGTTATAACGAATTCATCGATGATGAAAACAATGGGTTTCTTTTGTGGGCTTCAAGAAACAGGATGAATATGCTGCGGGTGAACCAATTCAAAAATCCTCATAAGGTTAAAAAACTCGGCCTCGATATAATGGGAGGAGGTCATGAAATATTTTACAAATATTTGAATCCGGCTATGATTTATGATGATATCAACCAACATACATATTTTGAAGTACATCCGGAATGGTTTGCCTTGATTGATGGTACAAGAAGTAACAAGAATGAAAATCAAAGAGCTGAAGAAGGTTATTACACCGGAGACAATATTTGCACTTCAAATACTAACGGGGTTGGTGCTTTGGCCGAAAACATGATTGAATCCTTTAACAAAGGTGCATACAAATATCTCGAGTATCTTAATTTATGGGCGTATGACAACGGAAGATGGTGTCAATGTGAAAATTGCATGAAGACCGGAAATCTTTCAAGACGAATGCTCATGCTGGCATATGAAATCAATATTCGGTTCAAGCAGGCCTATGAAGATGGAAGAATGAAAAGACGGATAAAACTGGTAGTACCGGTTTATCATGAGACCCTGAATCCGCCGGACCTTCCTCTTCCTGATGATTTTGACTATGATTATATAATTGCTACATTTTTCCCAATTGAAAGGTGCTATGCACACAATATCAATGACAGCTCATGCACGGAAAGTAATTCACTTTTAATCAAGGACTACATGGGCTGGAACAGTGAAAACGGATCAAATTACAAGGGAGAAATATTTATAGGAGAGTATTTCAATGTAAGTGCATTTGCATCACTTCCTTTTTTATTCAATAAAAAGATAGTTAATGACATTCCATTTTATTATCAGACAGGTACCCGCCATTTGTACTATATGCATATTTCTGCTTCAAAATGGGGGATGCTTGGTATAACCAATAATCTTTTGGCAAAGCTGCTGAGGGACAGGTCTGCCGACAGTGCTGCTTACCTTGATGAAATGCATGGTTTGCTATATCCATCTGCAAAAGAAAATATGGAAAAATTTCATGAGACTCTTGAAGAAGCTTCAGTAAATTCCAAATTTCTCAAGCATTATCAATTTTCAAGGAAGGGAGAAAAAATCTCTTTGATTTGGGGAATTTCAAATGAAGATAAATTTCCTTTGTCGCACTGTAAATTCGACTATAGGGAAGATTGCCCTGAAAGTTCAATAAGTTTCTGCGAAACAATGGATTTGTTTGAAAAAGCAAAAACAATCATAGAAAATGCAGGTAATAATGTAGCCGGTATGGAAGGCAGAAGGATTTCAGAAGAGCTGATTAGATTTGAGTATGGTTACAAGGTGATGCAGTTTATTTTCTTCTATGTGCAGCTGCGGATGGCTTATGATGATAAGGATTCTAAAGAAATCAAACGCTTATTTGCAATCACAGAAAAGTTGAGAGTTGAACTTATTGAAATTAAGGAGCCACTGGAAGAAATGAAATATGAATGCCCGCTTTATACAAATGCTTACACTGCTACGTGGCATTCCGGTACATATGAAGAATTTAGAAAAGAAATGGAACAGGTCCAATAATGGTACAGACAGGAATGTTATAATCATATTATGATAAATCGCATTATTTACGGTACATCAAGAAAAAGAAATACTGAGAAATGCATTGATGAGGTTAATTCATTTATAAGGCATGGTGCAGGAGAAAACCTCCACATCATTGTTCCTGAACAATACTCGTCATATTATGAACAAATTCTTGTTGATAAGAGCATCGAAAAAGGTTCTTTTCAAGCTGAAATACTAACCTTCAAAAGAATAGCGCACAGAGTTTTTGCCAGAAATCTTAATGTTAAGAATGACTATATAGACAATGCAGGCAAATGTATGCTGATGTATGATGTTGTCAATGCAAAAAAAGAATCATTGAAGGTGTTTTCAAAGGCGTCGGCTTACCCTGCTTTTGCCGCAGAAACAATAAACATGATCAAGGAATTCAAAAGGTATGGTCTTACTCAAAAAGATGTGAGGGATGCCGCGGATTTTACACCAAACAGGCTTTTATCGGCAAAGCTTGAGGAACTGTCTCTTCTTTATAATGAATACTCTGTAAGACTTAATGAAAGTGGATTCTGGGATGCTGAGGATGATCTATCAGAGCTGGCTATGGAAATAGAAAAATCCGAAGGCATGGGCAGGAGTATATTCTGGTTCGACTCATTTGATGGATTCACTCCAGCTGAATTACTTGTAATAAGGTCATTGATCAAACATTCCAGGGCGGTATCCGTTTCACTTTGTAGCGACTCACTTGATGAGAGGGACAGGTCTGATATTTTCAAGCCGGTTGTGGATACTGCGGGAAAAATCATAAAGATTGCCGAGGAACTAGGAGTTGCAACTGAATTCATCAAAATATCAGAAGGTGATACAGCCTTCAGCGGAGTACACGGGGAATTGGAACATCTTGCAACCAATTACTTCAAATATCCTGAAAAAAAATACAGTGATGTAATAAATGCCATAAAGTTGGTTCAGTCAGATTCAATTTACGAAGAAGTTGAAAGTTGTGCATTGAATATTTTAAATAAAGTCAGAAAAAATGAATTACGCTTTGGTGAAATTTGTGTTGTTTCCGGACTGTATGAGGAATACAGTAATTATATTGATGCGGTTTTTACCAAATATGATATTCCGGTTTTCCTTGACGAAAAAAGATCCATTTCAAAACACCCGGCGGCAGCTTTCATATTGTCTTTACTTGATATTTATATTGAAAAGTTCAATTATGAATCGGTTTTTGCTTTTTTGAAATCACCTTACTCCAACTATTGCGCTGATGAAGTATCAGCTTTGGAAAACTATATTCTGGAATTTGATATAAAAGGCATCGAAAACTGGAATTCCGGTGACTGGGAAGATATTCCTTTTAACTCGAGGGACAGGTCTGCCATTGCCGGCTTCAATCGAATAAGGCGTGAATTGACCGGATATCTTAAACCTATATTCGATGAATTCAGATATGGGATAAGCGGTGAGAGATTTGCGGAATTAGTTTTTGAATTCCTTGAAAATCAAAATGTTTATGAAAAGATAATTGCAGAAGCTGATAATGCCGAGTATGAAGGAAGACTTGAATATTCAGATGAACTTAAGCAAAGCTGGAATATCCTTATGGATATCCTTGATCAGCTGTGTACGGTTGTCGGTAAAAAGAAACTTACGATAGAAAAACACAGGCATATGCTGGAAATAGCCTTCGGGCAGAAAAAGATAGGGTTGATTCCTCCCAGGACTGATGTTGTTTTTGCCGGCAGATTAAGCAAGGCATTTGGCATCAATGTAAAAATGCTTATTATCCTTGGAGCAAATGACCCGGGATTCCCTGAAGGTATCATGGCCGAGGGCCTTTTTTCAGACAAAGAGCGAAATGAACTTAAGAATGCCGGATTTGAAATAGCCCCCGATACTATTAATCAAGTGATGGACAGACAAATTGATATATACAATCTGCTGAACCTTCCAACAGACAGCTTATATGTAAGCTACAGTACAAGGGGTAATGACGGGGAGGAAAGAAGACCTTCTCCGTTCATAGAAAGATTAAATGCCATTTTCCCGGGGATTAATGAGCAAACTGAAGAAATGTACAGTTGCAATGATTATATCCTTACCCCTATGACAGGAATTTCTACTGCTGTAAGAAGCAAGGATAAAAATCAAGCCATTGTCAGATGGTATCTGGAAAACGGATATGAAAGATTTTTTGAAAAACAAGCAGATTCATTGACGGAAGAAGAATTCCTTTCTGTCGTTCACGACATTCTGGGAGATGTATTGGAAACCAGTGCCACTTCACTTGAAAGCTACGCTTCGTGCCCTTATAAATATTTTGCAAACCATGTACTGAATGCAGGAGAAAGACGTGTATTTTCTATTTCTCCTCCGGATGTTGGAAGTATACTTCATGATATATTGAAAAATCTGGCTTCCAATTTCAAAGAAAATCAAACAGCAAAATACAGCGATTATCTGGAGGAGGGAATAAGAACATTTGAAGCAATGCCAATCAGCAGAATTTACAAAAGAAATTCAAGGATGGATTATCTTGGAAGACGTATAGTCTCAAGAGCTGTGGATGCATATATAACACTGAAGAAGCAAATTGATGAAGGAGATTTCAAACCGGTTGAATTCGAGGTCTCTTTTGGAAGGAATAAAAGAATAGGTGCGCCATGGTATCAGGCCGGTGACAGCAGAGTTTATCTCAGAGGCCGGATTGACAGAGTTGATGCCGCTTTGGTGGAAGATACAGAATACTTCAGAATAATTGATTACAAGTCATCTCACAAAGATATAAAGCTATGCAGAATCAAAGAAGGCCTGGATTTACAACTTCCACTTTATATGATGGCATATATGAATGATACAGGGACAAAACCGGGAGGGATGTACTACTTCAATGCCTCAAAGAGAATAGTTTCGGCGGATTATAATTCAAGCATTGAGGAAATAGATAATAAGATACAAAGCGGTTGCAAACTTTCAGGCTATACTCTTTCAAAAAGCAGTATTATAAAAGCCATGGACAGAAATCTTGTTTCAAGCAGCAAAAATATAAATGTAAGATTGAGTGCTAAAGGCAATTTCTCGGGGAAATTGATTTCTGAAAACGACATTCAGGCCATGACAAAAGTTGTTGAAAAAAACATAGTTGAAAAAACCGAAGCTATATATAAGGGTGATTATGAAGTTAATCCGGTTAGATATGAAAAATCATGGGCTTGCGATCATTGTTCTTTTAAAGGCATCTGCGGGTTTGATAAAGCTAAACCCGGTTGTAAATACAGGTCAATCAGTGAAACCAATGATAAGGATTTGGAGTGGGATAACGGTGAGTGAAGTTAAGTATACAACAGAACAGCTATTGGCAATGGAACTCAGGGACAGGAACCTTTTGATTTCAGCTGCCGCCGGTGCAGGAAAGACTTCGGTTATGGTTGAAAGAATCATAAGAATGGCTGTAGACAAGGTTAATCCAATAAGTCTTGACAGGATGCTGGTAGTAACCTTTACAAATGCTGCAGCGGCCGAGATGAAGGAAAGAATCAGAAAATCCCTCTATAATGAATTGAACAAATCTCCAAATGATAAGAATATCCGAAGGCAGATAGTTCTGCTGAACCAGGCAAATATTTCGACCGTACATTCATTTTGTTCTGAAGTAATAAGAAGCAATTATCACCTTTTGGATATTGATCCTGCTTTTTCCGTGGGTGATGAAATGGAGTCATCATTACTTTTACAACAGGCTATAGAAGATGTCCTGAATAATAAATATGATAAAAACCCGGCATGGTTCAGAGATACAGTGAATACATTCGGCCGGGGAAGGGACGATAAAGCGCTTGTCGAAATGATTTCATCTTTATATTCATTTTTAAGGAGTATGCCTGATTACCTTTCATGGATGGATGAAAAATCACAAATGTTCGGAACTTCCTGTTCGGATTTTTCACAAACCGAATGGGGAAAGGTTATTGTCAGTAACGCCGTTACAGGAATAATCGGGCTTATATCTGAAATGAAAGCGGCGCAGCTGATAAATGAAAAAATAGGTGGCCCGGAAGGTTATGGAGTTACGGCGGAAAATGATATTGAAGCTTTGTCTGATTTACTCACAACCCTGAAGTCAGGCTCCTGGGACGAATGTAAGGCAATCCTTTCAAATGAAATATTCAAAAAACTGACAAGTGCACCAAGAGGAACTCCTGACCATCTTAAAAACTTGTTCAAAGATGCAAGGAACAGGATTAAAAAGGAATTTGACAGTATTGTCTTATGTTTTTCCGGTAATTCATCCTCAATAAATGAAATTCATCAAAAGATGAGCCCAATATTCCTTGGTCTTAATGAAATTATTCATGAAACAGATGAAAACTACCGTATTCTAAAGAACAAGAAAGGAATATTGGATTACAATGACCTGGAGCATTATGCGCTGGAATGTCTGCAGGGTGAAGCAGGTGAAATTTATAGAAAGAAATTCATGGAAGTCTTCATAGATGAGTATCAGGACAGCAATCCAATCCAGGAGGGGATAATACAATTAGTAAGCGGCAGGGACAGGAATGAATACAATGTTTTTATGGTAGGCGACCTCAAGCAAAGCATTTACAGGTTCAGACATGCAGAACCAAGACAGTTTAAGGAAAAATATGATAATTTTTCAAAAAACAGCGCTGATTCAGAAGTTAGTATTGAACTTTCGGATAATTATAGAAGCAGAAAGGAAATTGTAGATTTCTGCAATCTGGTTTTTGACAGAATCATGACAGAGGAGTCCTGTGGACTTGACTATAAAAAAAATGCAAGACTAGTAAGCGGAGCAACATATCCTGATAATGAAAAGTTCAATTACGGAGTGGATATCAGATTGGCCTGCATTGATGACAAGGAACTTTTTGATGCAAAATATGACCGGGAAGACAAGGAAGCCGCTGTTGCCGGAATAGAAATTCAAAAGCTCATAGACAGTGGTTTTCTAATATTGGACAAATATAAAAGAATTCAAAGGCCGGTTCAATTCAAGGATATAACAGTTTTAATGAGATCGGTAAAACACAAGGCTGACAGGTTTGTATCACAGCTTGTGCAAATGGGTATTCCTGCAAGGGCAGGTGGTTCAACTGATTTTTTCGGATCCTATGAGATAATTGTAATGATGGACTTTCTAAGAATACTGGATAATCCGAGACAGGATATACCATTGCTTGCTGTACTAAGGTCGACTATGTTTGGATTTTCAGACCGTGAATTGGCTGCGATAAAGGCATCTGCAGGAAGGGAAAGGTTCTTTGATAATGTCAGGGAATTTAAGGGCAATAAACAGCTGGAGGAAAAAATCAAAGGATTCCTGGATTCATATGAAAGTTATTTGAAATTAATATCATCAATGTCCATAGGTAAACTTATTTGGTTGATTATCAATGAAACAGGATTTTATAATTATCCAGGTCAGTCCATTTCCATTGAATCAGGCCAGGCAAATCTAAGAAGACTTTTTGAGATTGCAGGAGTCTATGATAATAGTTCCGGAGCAAGTGTCCATGGATTTATAAACCATATTGAAAAAATGTCTGAATCAGGGCAGGATGTTTCAGTACCATCATCAGGCGGTAATCTCAATGAAGTAAATGTCATAAGCATTCATAAGAGCAAAGGTCTTGAATTTCCTGTAGTTATACTGTCAGGAACAGGTATTGATTTTAATAGAAAAGATAAACAGGAAACCTTGCTCTGGGACAGGAAACTTGGATTTGGACCTGATTATGTAAATTATGACCAAGGTTATAAAATCAAGACAGCTGCCAAGAAAAGCCTTCAGATCAGGGGCATTGACGAAGATACAAAGGAAGAACTAAGAATATTGTATGTCGCCCTGACACGAGCACGTGAAAAGCTGATTATTACAGGGAGTATAAAGAATTCAGAAACAGAATCCCGTAGATGGGTTTTAACAGGAATGACAGAAAATGGCATAATCAACCCTGGTAAAGTTCTTGGAGCGTCAAGTCACCTTGACTGGATAATGTCCTGTCTTTCCGAGCAGGAATCTGGAAAAGTTATAATCAATGAAGCTAATGTGCAATCTGGAAATACATGTGTTGCAGATGAGGCAAATTTTACCATAGATTATGTTTATCCTGATGAAATTGCAAGTATCCTGGAGCAGGGCAATGATATTATTTATAGTAAAAATGACGATTGCACCTTAAGTTATGAAGAAATTGACAAGAGATTTAACTGGAGATATCCATATGAAGGTGAAAAAGGAATTCACAGGAAAATTTCAGTAACTGAACTTAAAAAAGCACATGATTCAGAATCAGGGGAAAGAAGTATATTCGGTTTACAATTGAATAAAAAACCCGCATTTCTTGAAGATGATTCAAAATCGGGAGCTGCGAAAAGAGGTACGCTGCTTCATAATGTTCTGGCGGTTATTAATTATAAAAAAGCAAAAGAAAAAGGCTATATTGAATCTTTGCTGGAAAAAGCAGGAGCCTCCAGCGGTAATATAGAAAGCTATAGTGCCTTGATAAATGGGTTCATAGATAGCCCTTTGGGAATTCGTGCAAGCGCATCGTCTAATATCGTGTCAGAAAAGGCTTTTTTGTATCCGATAGAAGCTACAAGGGTGTATCCCGAAAAAATCGGTTTGATAGAACCCGGACATACAATAATGCTCCAGGGGATAATTGACTGCATGTTCTTTGAGGACGGTAATATTATAATAATAGACTATAAATCAGACAATGTTATTCCGGGCAATGAAGAAGAACATGCAAAAAAGTATTCCTTGCAGCTGGAACTGTATTCCGAGGCTGCTGAAAGCCTTACCGGTTTGGGTGTCAGTGAACGTTATATCTATTTTCTTAAAACAGGTGTTTGCGTTCGATTATGATATTTGAAAAAGAAAAAGAAATATTGTCCACACTATATGTGTTTTGTGTATTGAACCTGATTTAAGCTGAACATATCATTTAGATATCACAAATACAGAAATCAGAGGTCAGCATGAATAAAGAAAAAATCATTGGAATAATGAACAGGGAGATGGTCATTGCATTGGGTTGTACTGATCCTGTTGCCATATCTTACGCAGCTGCAGCAGCCAGGAAACTTGCAAATGAAGGAACTATAAAAAAAATAAATATCAAACTAAGCAAAAGCATAATGAAAAGCGCTGCTTCGGTGAAAATACCCGGAACAAATACAAATGGTGTAAAAATGGCTGCTGTCCTCGGTGCTTTATTCGGTAATTCAGACAAGAAACTTGAGGTGCTTGAAGGAATCGATGAATCTTGTGTAGAACAAGCCAGAAATTTCCTGGCTGAAAATGAGTGTAATGTAGCAGAGGTTGAAAATGATATTCTGCTTTACCTTGAAATAGAGTTGTTCACTGAAAAGGATGTTGCCAAAACCATTCTAATTGATGATTACAGCAACTGGGTATATGCAGAGCTCAATGGAAAAGTTATTTTTGATAAAAGTGTAAAGAGGGAAACAACTGATATTGATAATATCGAACCCGAATTATCTTTGCCTGAAATATGGGAGTTCATAAACAAAGGGAATATAAATTCTGATTTTGAAATAGTCAAAAAAGCCATATTGCTTAATTCAGAAATATGTTCTGAAGGTTTGGACCATGATTATGGTCTCAAGGTAGGTAAAACTTTACGCAGCAGAATGAGTCACAAAGAGAAGATAGAGGATATATACAGTTATGCCGTTGCGCTTACAGCTGCCGGAGCCGATGCAAGGATGGCGGGTTCCCCAATGGCTGTCATGAGTAATTCCGGCAGTGGGAATCAGGGTATAACGGCCACTATGCCGGTTGTTGCAACTGCTGAAATTTTGGGTCTTGATGAAGAAATAAAAATCAGGGCAGTAGCATTAAGTCATCTCATCACAATATATGCAAAAGAATATTTCGGGAGAATATCAGCATTATGCGGAGCCAATATTGCAGGTATGGGAGCAAGTTGCGGTGTTGCATACTTATTCGGAGGGGGATTGCATGAAATGAAAAGTGCAATTCAAAATATGGCAGGCAATGTTACAGGAATGTTCTGCGACGGTGCAAAGGCAGGTTGCGCACTTAAGGTTTCAACTTCGGTTCAGGCTGCAATGCAGGCAGCTTATCTAGCTGTCGATGGAATAGAAATAAATGAAAGTGACGGCATAATTGAACATGAAGTTGAAGATACGCTTAAAAATATTGGTAAAATGTCATCGACATGCTCATATGTAATAAATGATATGATTGTAAATATAATGTTACATAAAGAAGAGAAAGGCAGTAAGGTAAGTTAAATGAAAGAAATTATCAGCACCGGCAATGCACCGGGAGCCATTGGACCATATTCACAGGCAGTAAGGAAGAACGGAATGCTTTTCCTGTCGGGACAGCTTCCGATAGATCCGGAATCCGGGAACATGCCGGAAAATATAAAAGAACAGACAAGACAGTCATTGAAAAATGCAAAAGCTATCATTGAAAGCTCCGGAGCAGTGCTTGGCGATGTTGTTAAAACAACGGTTTTTTTGAGTGATATGAATAATTTCTCGCAGATGAATGAAGTTTATAAAGAGTTTTTTACAGAAAACTATCCTGCAAGAAGTGCTGTTGAGGTAGCTAGGCTTCCCAAGGATGCACTTGTTGAGATAGAAATGATTGTGATATACTGACCGCCTGATGAAAGGATCTTGTAAAAACTGACTATATGGTCGGTTTTTACTTATGACGGTTAAACACGTAAGGGCAATTTATGTTTTGGAAAAGACTTCTATTCTCATATCTATTTGTAAGCATGTCAGTTCTGGCTATTCTGGGCATGGTTGTTTTTAACCAGATTAATACCTCATATAAGGATCAGGTTATCTATTCAAATGAAATAATTCTGGAAAATGGAAGCAAACATCTGGCGGATTTCATCGGTGAAATGAAAAAGCTGACGCTGGAAGTGGCGGTCCATGAAGGAATCCAGGAATATCTGATTATGTTCAATTCCGGAAAACCTATCCAGGCATATAATAATTTTGAGGAAATTGCATACAATGATCAATATCTTAGTTCACAATTAAGCAGAAATTATTCTGAGATTAGAATATATCCCATAAAACATGGTTTGTTATTTGAGTATAATAAAACAACAAAGACCTATCTTCCGATTGAAAGAACAGAATCCACAGAGACGCTTTTCAGAGCTTATGAAAAAGATGGCGGATTTATAATGAAAAGTTTATTCAAACCTGATGGGAATTCCATGCTTTTATCCTGTATGGTCTTTGATATGGATAATTGGGATAATCCGATAGCAGTTCTAGAGATGGAAATAGATGCTATTGCTATATCCAGTCTTTTATATAATACAAAACTCGAAAAAAATATTTCCCCATATATTCTCGATGGTGATGATAATGTTTTTCTTCCTTATCTGGACCTGCAGAATTTTGATGAAGGATTGCTTGATGAATTTGAAGATGAGCCTGTTATTGTTGATGGAAGGATTTTGATTAAAAGAAACCTTGTTACCACAGATTGGAAAATAATCGGAATTATTCCTGAGTTTGAAATCAATAAAAAGATATCCACGGTTACTAAAACATTTGTTATTACTGCAGCTGTAACAGGGATTGCCCTGTTGCTTCTTTCCATTTATTTTGCTTTATGGCTTTCCAGACCGCTGAAGAAGCTTGCAGGAAGACTGAAGAAATTTGAAGAAGGTGAATTCAAACCACTGGTTGTAAGAAGAGCTTATTCCACAGAAGTAAAAATTCTCTATGAACAATACAATATCATGGCGGCCAGGATTGATAATCTGATCAAGGAAGTTGTGGTTGCTGCTGACAGGGAAAAAGAGGCAGAATTACTTGCTCTTCAGGCTCAGATCAATCCACATTTTCTTTACAATACACTTGATTCCATTAATTGGATGGCACTTAAGTATAAGGCTGAAGATATACGTTATATGGTCAATGCACTTGCTAATATGATGAGATATTCCCTTAACAGCGGATTGAATTTTATATCCGTTGAAGATGAAATCGAACAGGTGAGAAATTATGTTGGTATTCAGGAAGTAAGGCATAATGGAAAATTCAATACTTTTTTTGAAGTCGATGACAGCATTTCCGGATACAAGATCATCAAGCTGCTATTACAGCCCCTTGTAGAAAATGCAATCAGACATGGTTTCATGGATACAAGCCGATATGGTGAAATTCAGGTAAAAGGGTATATTGAAGGTGATAAACTGGTTTTTGAAGTTATAAATGAAGGTGATACAATAGACATGGATAAAATTGAATCTTTGCTGCATCCTAAAAATGATGAAAAACAAAAAAGCTATGGCATTAGAAATGTAAATGATAGATTGATAAATCAATACGGTGAAGATTGCGGTTTGATTTTCTTCACGAAAGACGGTTATACACATGCCAGAATAGAAATTCCGCTGGATATGATAGGAAAGGAGGAATCTTTTGGCTAAGATGAGAGTATTCATAGTAGATGACGAAGACATGGTAAGGGACGGATTGAAGTCCTATGTGCCTTGGTATGACTATGGAATGGAAGTTGTCGGCACTGCTGCAAACGGAAGGGAAGCCTTTGAATTCCTCAGCTGCAATGATGTTGAACTGGTGATATCGGATATCTATATGCCACATATGGATGGTCTTGAAATGATTGAAAAGTTAAAGGAGCTAAATAGAAATCCTATCGTTATACTTATCTCGGGACACAGTGATTTTGACTATGCAAAACGGGCGATTAAATCCAATATGGTATTTGAATATATACTTAAACCCATTAATTTTGAAGAACTCGACAAGGTTATTTCACAAGTGAGGGAAAAGATACTTGAAAAACCTGTCGGTGCATTTCCGG
>CAYYXJ010000014.1:0-18395 GCA_964475455.1 uncultured Clostridiaceae bacterium
CCCTTATTTCGATTATATGGCATCTTTGTTATTTTATCAATTCAATTCTTTACCGCTTCACTTAGATAAATTATTGTATTGCCTTATATTGTTCCTTCGGTTAGAATAACTGTGGTTTGTAAAAGAGGGTTATTTATGGGCAGATTCAAAGCTACCAACAGCAGGGTTTTCAGCATCACGGTTACTTCATATATCATGATGGCATTGTATGCTGTTCTTTTGAATATGATCGGTGAATTGCTTCCCTCAATCATTGATGAATTCAATCTATCACTGACTCAGGGAGGTTTGATTCAAACATTTTTCAATATAGGTGGAGTTACAGCACTTATTGCCATGTTATATTTCTCCGACATAATAAAAAAGAGCAAACTTGTCTATAATAGTTTTTTACTGACTTCCATAGTTCTTTTGGTTATCGGTTTCTTTACTGAATCGTATTTATTTATTGGATTATCATTTGTAATACTTGGAGGAACAACCAAAATATTTGATGTTTCGGTGAATGCATTTGTAAATGATATAAATACCAGGAGTCGTGAATTTTTTCTTCAGTTTCTGCATGTGACATTCGGAATCGGAGCAGTACTTGGACCCGTTTATGCATCTATAATGATTTCACATTACTCATGGAAAACAGCCTTTTGGTTTCTGGGAGTTATATATGCCGCGCTTTTATTGATTTCAATAATTACACTGCTGAATCACAGTAAAGAAGTGGAACACGACCATGGCACTAAAAATATAGGTTCGGTTCACATCCTCCATATATTTAAAAATCCACAGGTTTGGATAATGACTTTCGGTGCAGCATGCTTCAGTGGTGCTTATGTTGGCTTTGTTACCTGGTTTCCTTCGTATGCAGATTCAATTTCAGTTGAGTTAGGTTTACTCTCAGGTTTTATACTTTCTCTTTTTTTCATGGGTTATGTTGTTAGCAGAGCCATTGCTTCTATTATTCTCACTATGAAGAATGCACGTTTTCTCATTTTAATTACCAGTCTGATAGGTGGATTTTCCTTTTTATTTGCATTTATAATTGCTCAGCAATGGGCTTATTTTATATTTTTGATATCTGCAGGATTCTTTGCCGGAGCGACACTCCCCATGATTATTTTTGTAGCTTGTTCCAATTTCCCTAATAATACAGGTAGCGTAACAACAATCCTTTACATTGGTATCGCGGTTGCTGCTATGTTGGTTCCTTTTTTAATGGGAATAATCGGAGACAAATCAGGAATTGCATCGGCAATGCCCGTTCCTGCAATTCTTCTCTTCGCATCAACAGCCGTATCACTTTTACTCAAGAAGCGAATTGACTAAGAAATAATTTCCTTTGCTTTTTCAAATAATCGGATTGTAGATTCATTGCTCAGTGACCGCATGTCAGTTTTAACTCCATACCATTCTTTATTTGGCATGGAGCTTTCATCAGGTATATACAAAAGATCAAAATTATTCACTGTTGTAACAATAAGTTTTCTGGGACTGTCAAACTCTGCAAGTCTTTGGTAAAGCTGCACATACCATTCACCGGGAACAAAGAGCAGGTCAAGCTCTCCTATTTTCAGAAACTGTATTTCCATCTCCATAGCTTTTCCACCGGACAGGAGGCTGACATCCAGTTGCTTTATCCTGCGTCTCCAGTGGTGGATATCCTGATCATCGATTTCACCTTTTTCATTCATATATCTGCAGTATTCAGCAAAATATTCTTCTGCTTCTTCAGGGGGCTTCACGAAATCTCCGGCCGGAAGATTGAATTTCTCGTATGAGTACGAAATATTCTCTGCTGAAATTTCTTCTGAATTTGAAAATGCATTATCAACAGCAGCAAAGAACCTTCTGCCGATTTCAAGAACCTCTTCTTCGCTGCTTTCTTTTAAATATTTCCCTGAATTTATATTCCCGGCACATCCCTGCCAGTATGCAACTATAAGGTTTTCATTGTATTTATCCTTGAGATGTCGTTCTGTGATATATGGGAAATCAGGAGATACTTTTAGTGTTTTTCCGCCGCCATAGGCAGATGGATGGCATGCAAGATTTGTGAACATAAACTGGGGTATACCTTCCTCATCAGTGAATGTCAGTATGCGAACATCTTTATCAACTACCCCCTCCGGTGCATTTCTTAGTTCATCATCGGCACATGTTGACCATCTGGTTACCGGGTCAACCCTGTTGCTGACTATCCCTTCTGTAGGGGCTTTACCATAACGAAGATAGTAATTACCCATTGAAGCTGAAGCTTCGATACCTGCAGCAGCTGTGTTTTCAATAACTTTTTCCATCCATGGAATATCAAAAACCTCATACCCATATTTTCGTGCATATTTATCCTGAAGATCCCAGACCCAGGGGCTTGAATGAGTGTGAGTGGAAGTTATAACTATATTTTCAATCGGGATACCGCTTTTTTCAGTAATCAGTTGTCTGATTCTTGTATTTTCACTTATTGTTAAACCCACAATTTCACATACAATAAAAAGATGTGTTCCACCATCAACTTCAATGGCAACAGCCTTGGCTTTTATAGGATGGTGAGGTTCAATCATGTGGTTTATCCCAAGTCTGCCCGGTACCGGGTATTCCGGTGATATGTCTTTTTCACTGAATCCTGCTTTTATATTACTCATTATTACCTCTTTTGATATTATTCATTATTTTCGAATACTCTTTAAGGGCATTCTCTCCATCATCAGACAGTCTATATTTCCCTCTGTCTACTTTTAGAAACCATCCGTAATGATTGTCATACATAATGCTTGTTGTCTCAGTTGGCCCCCCGGCTTCCTTGATTTCTTTAGTTGACATAATACCTTTCTTTTCCATTATACAGACAATTCCCAGGGACTTTTCACGGTATGCAGTAATCAGTTTCTGCTTTACACTTCCTCCGGTATTATAGTTTTTAGACCTTCCTTCAAATTCCTTTAAAAGCTTTTCTTTTTTCTTTCTTGAACTAATCTGGCTTTTCTTCA
The DNA here is from genome assembly GCA_964475455.1 of uncultured Clostridiaceae bacterium. GTDB lineage: Bacteria > Bacillota > Clostridia > DUPQ01 > DUPQ01 > JAFGQE01. The sequence goes on from CAYYXJ010000014.1 coordinate 2,985, forward strand.
TGTCGAAAATGCACGGTTCAAATATAATGGATGCATATGGTTTTTCTGCATCCATTGCAACAAAGATCAATCCAAGTCCCAATCTTCTCAGCAAAAATTCCCGGTCTTTGAAGTCTCGACCGAATCTCTTTTTATATACTGGTCTTGGAATAGCTATATAGACTTTATCTGTAAGTCTCTGGCGTTTGGCCGCCTGAATTATTAGTTTGAGATTATATGAAGTTTTAAGCTCCACTATAAGTAGTTCATCACCTTTTATGGCTGCAATATCCACCTCCTTGACCTCAGATCTAATATCATATCCAAGTTCTGTAAGAAGCTCTTTTACAGGTTGAAATAATTCTGTTTCCTTCAAACAATCACTCCCTGACTAGGTTGGTATTCTTATAAGCCCATATCCACTGATTGTATTACCCGGGACTGTAACCACCAAAAACTCACCTTTTCTTTTTGTCTTCAGTTCCACTTCTTCATTTATTTCTACTGACAACAGGTATGCTCTGGATGCATTCTTGTTTCTAATCTTTACATCAAATGAAGTTAATTTAGGGCAGTTTTTAATAAACCCGGGTATTGTATCAGCATGACCCCCATCTGTTGAAAGAGAATCCAAAGTACCAATTGCGTTTATTATATGCACAATCATATTACTGTTATTATTGTCGAATGAATAATAGGTATTCAGTAGTTCTTCCTGAGAATCAATTATGACCTTTTTTTCTACAAGATTGCCTATAATACTCTTTGCAACGACCGCCATTTTATCAGCTTTATAAGACGGAAGTTCCTTTCTATCGGACGTCATCTTCCATCTGTCCACACTGAATGGCTCGTAATAATTATTGTCAAGTTCAGTTTCCGGAAGGAAAATAGCTTTTTCAGAAAAACAATCAAGAGGTGAGTTACTGCTTTTGCCAGGTCTGCCGGTAAAAAGAACCTTGCCTCCACCATGCATAAAATTACTTATTTTTTTTATTTCTTTATGTGTTAGTATCCATACATCCGGAACCAACAGGAATGAGTGTATTTCGTTGTCAATTGCATCTTCAGAAGCAAAAACCATATCAGTGGAATAACCGGCAAAAGTCAGAGCCTGCAGCCAGCTTTTCACTGCAGTGATATGATTGCATTTCTTTGGATCACAATAGTTTGCAGTTTCATATGACCAGTAAATTGTTATATCTGCTTTCTTTTTTTGGTTAAAAAGCAGGTCCTTGTATTTCTTTTCAAAATCTCTGAATGTTTTTTCAACATCGCACATATCCTCACCTTCGGGGGTAGCAGTGAAAAGCTGCCCCCACGCCATTGAAAGAGCCCAGGTAAAATAGAAGGAGTCATATCTATCGGGATAGAACATAGACATTGATGGAATTTCCTTTATCCGACCCATGTTGAACCGATGCCTTGATTCTGTTAAAAATTGGGGCCACGAGTATTTTATGACAAACGAAAAACAATTTTCCTGAAAGACCCAGTCCCATAGATGAAGCGCTTTCTCAAAGGGATACCCGGTCCAGTTGAGGGACAAATTACCCGAAACATAATTCGGCCTCAGCAGTTGCAGCCCGAGGCTTTTAAAATGCCGGTCCAGGCTTTCCTGGAACTTTAAAGTAGAATCCTTTTTGAATTTCTGCCATGCAATGAACAGAGGATTATCAAAGTCTTCATAGAAAGCATCCCACTCCCGGCCTGGTTGTGGAAGTTCATACCCATAACTCTCTTTGAATCCTTTTCTGCAGTGTTCACATACACATGCATTTCCAAATCCAAAATACTGAACATCATCTGCCATGATTCCATCGATTCCTGTTTCTTTGTAAAGATGTTCCAGATAATCAAAGTAGTCCTGTCTGTAATCAGGATTGTTAAAACACATACACCAACCCTTGTAATTGGAACGGGCCCATTCTCCTGTTCTTCCGTCTATTTGTCTGAATCCCTCAGTACCTTTTACCGTGCTTGCTAAAACATACTCCCGGAGTCCCTTCCATGAATCAATTGAGCTGAATCTTTTATTCAGAACCCTTTCCATATAATCCCATTCTTCTTCATCAAGGGGATCAAATGTAAGATGGGATGAATGATGTTCCACCACAAGGATTCCGTGACGATGGCAGGCAACGACCACATTTTTCAGACATTTGGTTATAATATCCCAGTTTTCCTTCATGCTCCATCTGAAATGGGTGCAGCTGAAAGTCATTACAATATTTATCCCGGATTCAGCCATCCTACTGGCTTTTTCATCAAAGTCCTTTTCAGTGAATCTGAATATCTCATCATCGTTGTACCAGAAAAATCCAAATTTGGCATCCCATGGGTTTATCTTACCTTCATTCATTTTTTAGTCCTCATATATATATTCGGTATTGATATCCTGTGGTCAAGGCTGAAATGATATCCTTTCCCACCCATGCTGACAGGCCTGTTTACAATATTTTTTCTTGGCCGGTAATAATAATTCACATCATCATATGTCAGTTTACTTTTATAATCACCGAGGTCAACCAGGTCAAAGTTTGCAGTTGTAATTTTAAAGGTTTCATACCCAAGGTTTCTGCATATTGACAGGGCCTTCAGGAATACCTCCGGCCCAATTACGCTTGAACCAAAGTTGAGAAAAACTCCTCCGTCGAGTTTAGAAACTGAGTAGCAATAGCGTTTGAAATCCACTCCGCTGGCGGCTCCAATGGCTCCCATTGAACAGGTGGGATGCTGATGAATGATATCCGTTCCTAATGCAATATGATAAGTAGCAGGAACATTATTGAGATAAGCCTGATATAGTACACAGTCATCCCGGTAGGGAAACAATTCCGGATGCTGGTCAATATAAACAGCAAGGCTTTCACCGTAACCCATACCCAGTTCAACACCCTTTTTTATAGCTTCATTCATCATGGACCCGGTTTCTTCCCACATACCAAAAGACCCATCCTCTATTGCAGTAGGCACATCCTCAGAGGTTCCTCCAAGATATGCAAGCTCAAAATCATGGATACTTACAGCACCGTTACCTGCGATGTGGGTAATTGTTCCGTTTTTCATCATTTCTATGATGTATCTTGACAATCTGTTTTTGATGACATGGGCACCCATTGAAAAAATGACTGAAGCATTATTTTCTCTTGCAGCAATTACTCTTGAACACAAGTCATCAAAATTTTCATCTTCAAGTTTTTCAACAGGATCATCTAACTTGTACAGGTTATCAATCCGAACCAGATTTTTTCTATCCCTTGCAGACCATGTTTTTATCTTTGAAAAATCAACCTTTTCATATTTCATTTAAAGCTCCTTAAGAAACTCATATGTATCATCCATGAAGAAATGCATCCCTTCATGTTTATAATCAGGGTATACTTTTATTTCCTTTTTGCATGTCATGTTATTATATGCCGCAAAAACGGTGGATGGTGGACATATATCATCCAAAAGACCGATTCCGCAAAGCACCTCACCTTTAATTCGTTTTGCAACATTCACCAGATCAATATAACCAAGTTTCATGAAAATTTCTGCTTCTCTTTTATGCTCAGGGTCGAAATTTCTGAAATAGTATCTTAGCTCTTCATATGCAGCAACATCCAAATCCATGTCCCACACTCTTTTATAGTCACAAAGGAAGGGATGCAGCGGAGCTGCCCTCTTTATTCTGGGTTCCAGGGCGGCACAGGCTATGGTAAGTGCTCCACCTTGTGAATTACCATAACAACCGACTCTGTTTTCATCAACATCATCCATACCCATGATAATTCCGGCAAGCTGTGCGCAGTCCAGATAAATATGTCTGAACATCAAATTATGCTTATCATCATCCAGACCTCTTACAATGTTTCCTTTTATTGTGGTTCCTTTGAATCCACCGGAATCTTCAGACAGACCCCCCTGGCCTCTGGTATCCAATGCGGCTACCGTGAAACCCGCAAGAGCAAAGCCTATATATTCATGCCAGCCACCACTATTACCATAGTAACCATGGAACCTAATGACGCCCGGGTTTTTCTTTTCAGTAGGATTTTCAGGTTTTAAGAGCTTTGCATATATACGGGCTCCTCTTACACCTGTGAAATACATGTGGTAACACTTAACACCCGGCCATGTGAATTCTGCCGGAATCAGTTTAATATCAGGTTCAATGGTTTTCATTTCCTTGATTGCATCATCCCAGTATTCATCTATGTCATTTGGACATATTCCTGAGCCTTTATATTCTCTGAGTTTTTCAATTGACATATCAAGTTGCGGCATAAATAACCCCCAAATTTTTTCTTGTGACCATTTTATATCATCAATCATATATTATAAACCCGTATCTGCAATTACCCCGAAGATTACTGAAAATTGTCATATTCATATGAATAACACCGCGTCACCTATTGCGGATTCGTTTATGATAGAGTATTATTATCAGGTACTAAATTGTTGGGGGTATTAATGAATAAGGTTGATAAGAAATATCCAGCATGGAGAAAATGGTTTTTCGGTGCCGGAGATACCGCGGCAACACTTTCCCACACAATTATTTCTTTCTTTTTCCTGATTTATCTAACAGATGTAATAGGTATACGACCAGCCCTTGCAGGCTCTGTTGTATTGATCGGAAAAATCTGGGATGCAGTTACCGATCCACTTGTAGGGCATATGTCTGACAATACCCGTTCCAGGTTCGGCAGACGCAGAATCTATCTTCTGGCTTTTGCCCTGCCTCTTGGGATGAGTTTCTTTTTCCTTTGGGCTTTACCTAAGGATATGCCGGAATTAAGTGTTTTCGTTTTGGCTTCCCTTGCTTATATGGTTCACATGACTTTTGTCACACTGGTAATGGTCCCTTACCAGGCAATTTTACCGGAAATGGTTGATGATTATGACCAACGGACATCATTCACAGCATACAGGATGCTTTTTTCAATCCTCGGAGGTCTGGTTGCAGTAGCAATTCCGGATATTATAGTCGGTGGTTATGCTGATAAATATAAAGGCTTTATGTTGATGGCTGTAATTTTTGCTGTAATAATCTCCATAGCTCCTCTTTTCCCGTTCTTTGGAACTTATGAGAAGAGCAGGGAAATTCCAAAACAAAAATTTCCGGGTTTCAAGGCATATTTAAAACCGATTCTCAGCAATGTACCATTCAGGCTGTCAATTCTGATATATTTTTTCACCTGGTCAGGCATAGCAATGGTTGAAGCTATGTTCATGTATTTTTTCACATATTGGCTCAGGCGTGAAGACCTTTTCCTTATCATTGTAGCTTTACTTTTTATTTTGGCGGCACTCTTCCTTCCGATATGGGTTAAGATATCTGAAAAGCTGGAAAAGCGAACAACTTATATGATTGGTATACTTGAATTAGCCATTTCCCTGATATTGGTTATACTTATAAAACCTGAAACACCGGTCTTTATGATATTCATACTGGTAGTTTTCCTGGCATTTGGTGTAAGTGCAGCCCATGTAATGCCCCACACCCTGATCCCTGATTGCATTGATTACGGAACGATGGTTTCCGGGAAAAGAACAGAAGGTGTTTATTACGGATTGGTTACATTCTTTTATAAAATGGGGGTTGCTGTAGTTATTTGGATATCGGGACTGGTACTCGAATTCACCGGTTATGTAAATCCCGAAATATATGGAGAGGCAGTGCAACCGGATTCAGCTCTTACTGCAATAAGGATCATGCAAGGACCTGCTCCTGCAGCAATCCTATTGATGGGTGTATTGTTTATATTCCTGTATCCGATATCCCGAAACAAACATAAGGCTATTACAAGAAGACTTGAGAAAAGAGAGGACACACTGTGAGCTACAAATTGATTGAAGTCAATAACAAAAAGGCATTCAGAGAATTCATAGATTTGCCGTATAAACTCTATAAAGATGATCCCAATTGGGTTCCCCCGTTGAAACTGCTTACACGACAGACGGTTCGCGGAAAGAACAATGCACTCTTTACAAACGGCGAACATATTACATATATACTAAAAAAGGACAGACAGACCGTCGGCCGGCTAATTGCAGGTTATGACCGCAAATCCAATTCAGAAATGAATATTAAAAAAGGATATGTAACTCTCTTCGAATGCATCAATGACCAAAATGCTGCAAATATGCTTTTTGACTACGCACACCAATGGCTCAAATCAAAGGGTATGGAATATATTGAAGGACCGACATCTCCGACAGACGGTGATGATTTCAGGGCACTCCTATATAAAGGCTACGATTCTCCACCGGTACTGTTTGACAGTTATAATCCGGAATACTACCATGATCTTTTTAAATCATATGGTTTTATAAAATACCGTGACTACCATGCATTTCATTTTACCGCCGACCGTTTTCCTTCAGACAGGTTTGTAAAAGTTGTGGAGTATTCCATGAGGAAATATAACTTCCGCATTGACACCGTTGATCTGAAAAATATTGACAGAGAAATCAAGGATATAAGAAAAGTGCTGGTTCAGGCTGTACCACCCAGTTGGGATACCTTTGCCATCCCTTCAGAAGAAGACATTAAAAAAGAAGCCAATTTCCTCATGAAGTTCATTGACCCCGATCTAATTTCCATTGCTCGCAGGAACGATACCAACGAACCCATAGGTTTTGTTGTAGGCACTCCTGATTTCAATCAAGTATTCATAAAAATGAATGGTACCCTTCTGCCTTTTGGTGTTTTTAAGTATCTCTACTATAAAAAGAAAATTACCAGAATTCGAATTTTCATGCAATTTGTTATTCCCGAATTTCAAGGACGTGCTGTAAATGCTGCAATTTTTTACAACTATATGAAAAATGCAGAAAGAAAAGGCCTTGTCGATGCTGAAGGTTCAACTGTAGGAGAAGAAAATTCCCAGGCACTTCGTGTATTGGAAGCAGCCGGAGGAGACAGATACAAGACATACAGGATGTACCATTATAATATCTCCTGAACCTCTGTGATATAATCAGCTTATCCGGAGGTGACCCATGAACAAACGTGGAAGCAGTGGATTACTCATAGCTTTAATAGTTTTCCTGGTACTGGTAGTATTAGCCGGTGCTGTTGTCTTTTTCTTTTTACTAAGAAGCAGGTCGGATATGCCTGATATTGGTGAATTCCTATCAGAAATTGAAAATTCTGAACGAACAACAAACAACAATAATTCAATTACAGATAATATCAAAATACAAATAAACGGTGGCTCTTCTGAATTCACCTTTAAACTTACAAATGCGGACCTGACAGCTCTTGCAAATGATACAGTTGACAGCAATGATAACCTTCCGTTGGAAGATGTACTTCTAAACTGCAATGATGACCATACAATCGATGTTACAGCCGTAATTACAGACTTAAATGTCTTTACTGACAACCAGGATGTACCGGCTATAGCCAAGACAATTCTTAAAAGTCTTGAGGACAAACGCATCTATGCTACTGTATTCATTGATTATGCCGGGAACAACGAGTTTGATATAGTCATTGAAGATGTAAGGCTTGAGAAACTGAATATTCCTTTTGTGGAATTAATCTTTACCCCAATGACAGATAACATCTCCCAGATGTTAACGGACCAGTTGGAAGCTATAGGCAATTTTGATCTTCAGGACTTTTCTGTAGAAGAGAATTATCTTGAATTCTCAGGAACGGTCTCTGAGTAAATTTTCACAGAGGTTTCCATTGGCATACTTTCATATTTATTTTACCGTTTTGCTTGAAGACAATTCCTTCTGTCTCGAGGATTGAACGCTGGTGTTCCCTGCTGTTAAAAACATGGGATGGGGCCAGGCCACCATTTTGATTAACAACCCGGTGACAAGGAATATTCTGATCTACGGGAGCATTTTTCATTGCTGTTCCGGCCATTCTCGCAAGCCTGGGATTTCCCGCCATTGCTGCGAGTTGTCCGTATGTAGCAACTTTCCCCTTTGGTATAAGTTTCACAAATCCATATATTCTTTTATTAAATTCAAATGTTTCAAAACTCATATAATGATTATAATATGATATTCAATTTTCTTCAAAACACTTTATATCCTTCTGATTTTCAATTTATCCTGATTTTTTGAAATAGTTTTCAAGAGCTTTGGCTATTAAAACATGCCCTTTCTCATTAGGATGAATACCGTCTTCACAAAGACAATCCCTGAAATCAAATTTTTTCAGGAATTCATTCCTTATATCTATCATCTCAATCTTCTGCTCTCTTGCTAAATCCTGAACTGCAGAATTATAACGTTCCTGCCACCAATATATCTTGCTCACACTCCCGAGCCATGAGAGAATGCTTTTTCCCCTTTTTTCGTCATTATGTGATATCCAGTTAAAATATGCATCAGGATTCAACGGTGTGAGATTCAATAAGATAGGACGTTTGCCTTCTTTGCGCACCATAGATGTCATAGTTTCAAGTGAATCTTTAAATTCGTTTAAATCTGTCTTGGGTATATGCTTTCCCATTGGATTATCTGATACTTCATCCCAGTTAAAGTCACAGTCATTTCCACCCAGCCCGAATATTACAATATCAGGTTTGTCTTCATTAAAAGATTTATAAAACTTTTTTTTAGCTCTGGCTACTGTATTTCCGAACCCGGATATATTCAGAATTTTTGTATTGAATATTTTATCAAGCATCCCTGCAAAGGTTGCTTCACATTTTCTATATTTATTAGCTATGCTGTCATATATTATTCCCTTTGAAATAGAATCTCCGCAAAGCATTACCCTGTTTTCACTCATCTGTATCTCCTGACCATTTAACATGGTTTTTATTACTACATGTCACGCTATCGCTATTATATCTATGCATACTGTGACTGTCAATAGTAGTTAGAACTATTGAATACTGCCTTTAACAAAGATATAATAGACATTGCGGAGGGCATTAATATGGCTGAACAAATAAATGAGATTAAAAGGATACTTGAAGAAATGACTTCATACACAGGTATATCATCAGAAGATATCCCGGATATAGCTTTATATATGGATCAGGTTACAACATTCATGGATAAAAAATTAAAAAGCTTCAAACGTCAGGAAAGTGACAAAATTCTTACAAAGACAATGATTAACAATTACACAAAAGCAAACCTCTCGTTTCCTCCTTCAAATAAAAAATATGAAAAAAACCATATAATGATGTTAACTCTCATCTACCATATGAAACAAATCTTATCTGTTAACGATATGGCAAAACTAGTCAACCCAATAATAAATCTGGCAGCTGATTCTATTGAAACCGGTAAAACAACTGAAGAACTATATGCTCTGTTTACAACCATGGAATCAACAGAATTAAGCCAATTTGAAAAAAGTGTCCATGAAATCATTTCATCCCTTTCAGAGAACAGCGCACTGGATTCCATATCGAATGATGCATTTATGATAATGATGGTTCTGACACTGGTTATCCAGGCTGAGTATAGAAAAAATCTTGCAGAGAAACTGATAGATATTTATTTTGAGAAAAAGGACACGGATAAGAGAAAAGAAGAAGAAAAATCCAAGGATAAGGGAAAATCAAGACAGGATAAGAAATAAGCTGCCGATAATTCCCGGACAGGTATATTTAAATGGTTTGTTACAGAACTGTAATGTTTAATCCATTGACACCCCAAAAACCATTCTATATAATTGGCTAAGAATTTAACAAAAAAAGGAAAGGAGGAAGAATAATGATCAAAATGAGATGGAATCCTGCAAGTGTAGCAGCTTCTGATATATTCGCGCCTCCGGTCTGCAGTAAGTAACTGCATCGCTTTGTCGTTTGACCGCAGGTTGTGAAAGGCCTGTGGTTTTTATTTGCTCCTTTATGTGCAAAATCTCCGGGCCAGAACACAGATAATGTTGTTTCGAAAGGAGGTTCGTAATGAATAAGCTGAAACTGTTATTATCATTCATGAAAGGCACCCTGGTATCTTATACCTCAGCCATTATATTAATCTTTGTCAGCACCGCAATTGCCATGTTGAATCCCCTGGTAATAAAAGTAACAATGGACTCAATAATCGGTGAAGTCCCGGTACAGCTACCCGGTTTTCTGGAAGGCTGGTTTTCCGGTTTAGGTGGCAGACCATATTTCATACAGAATCTCTGGATTTGTGGAATGATTCTTGTAATGCTATCACTGGTTGATGGTGTTGTTGCATATCTTTACAGGAAAAATGTAGCAGCCTCATCTGAAATCATGGCTAAAAACGTCAGGACAACCATGTTTGACCATATTCAGCATCTGACATATAGCTATCATGTAAAGGCAGAAACAGGTGATTTGATTCAAAGGTGTACCAGCGACCTGGAAACCCTGAGAAGATTCCTTGCAAATCAGTTTTTTCAGATTGTACGGGCTGTTGCGCTGGTTTCATCGGCTCTGGTAATAATGCTTGCCCTTAACCCCAGGCTTACTTTAATTTCATTTTCCATCACCCCGGTTCTGACCATTTCCGCATATGTCTTTTACCGATTTATAAAAGAGAAGTTCAAGGCAGCTGATGAAGCAGAAGGAAAAATGACCACCATACTCCAGGAAAATCTCTCAAGCATGAGAATTGTCAGAGCTTTTGCACGACAGGATTATGAAATTGATAAGTTTGTTAATGCAAGTGCCGATTACAGAAACAAGGATTTTGTTATATCAAGGCTGATGGCCTGGTATTGGTCACTTTCTGACATGCTGTGCGATGTGCAGATTGGATTTATCCTGATTCTGGGTACTTTCTGGGCTGCACAGGGGTTGCTGACAGTCGGAACACTGTATGCATTCACCAATTATGCTTCAAAGTTGATATGGCCTCTGAGGCAACTTGGCAGAGTCCTCGCTGACATGGGAAGGGCAAGTGTTTCATTGACAAGAATAAAAGAGGTCCTTGATGAACTAAATGAAGACAAGGATGAAAACACCGGACTTACTCCGGTGATAACCGGAAACATAGTGTTTGAAAATGTATCATATAGCTATGAGGAAGGACACCCTGTACTAAAGGATATTAGTTTCACAGTAGAAAAAGGACAGACAATTGCTATTCTGGGTGGTACGGGCTCAGGAAAATCTACACTTATGAATCTGCTTGTCAGGCTTTTTGACTATGATTCGGGCAGCGTCAAGGTGGATGGTATCGAGCTTAAGGATATAAACAAGAACTGGTTGCGCCGGAATATCGGCATAGTTCTCCAGGAGCCTTTTCTGTTTTCAAGGACAATAAAAGAAAACCTGGCAATAGCCCGGAATGAATGTTCCGATGAAGAACTGGAACGGGTTACAAGGATAGCATCTGTATATGATGTAATAACCGGGTTTGAAAAAGGTTTTGAAACCATGGTTGGTGAAAAAGGTGTTACTCTGTCAGGCGGCCAGAAACAAAGGGTTGCCATTGCAAGGATGCTGCTTGAAAATCATCCTGTAATGATTTTTGATGATTCTTTGAGCGCAGTGGATGTTGAAACTGATGCTCACATCAGGGAACAGCTTAAGATTCATTGCAGTCAGGTTACCACATTCATAATCTCACACAGGATCAGCACCCTGATGCAGGCAGATAAAATATTGGTAATGGAAGATGGAGAAATAATTCAGTCGGGAAACCATTCCCAGCTTGTACTTCAGGAAGGGCTGTACAAAGAGGTTTTCGACATACAGAATTCCCTGGAAGAGGATATAAGGATTTCTACAGATAAGGGAGGTGATTTCAATGCATGAGAATACCGAGGAATACAATAAAAGATTTGACTTTTCCCTTTGGAAAAAGGTTTTCAGATACATTGCCGGATACAGAAAGATTTCAATTTCACTTGTACTGGTAATGATTGCACTTGCCGGAACTGATACGGCCATGCCGCTGATGACAAGATATGCAATTGATACATATGTTGCAGGACAGACAACCGAGGCAATTTCAGGATTCATACTTGTTTATCTTCTTCTGGCTATCATAAAAGCATCCACCATTTTCCTGCTGATATTTCTTGCTGAAAAACTGATGGTAAACATTGGGCATGATATACGTGAAGAAGGATTTAAAAAGCTTCAGGAACTATCATTCACTTACTACGATCAAAATACAGTTGGCAACCTGGTTGCAAGGCTGACATCGGATACTCGAAGGCTTACGGGGATTATATCCTGGGGACTTGTGGATGTAACATGGTCAGTCAGTTTATTGATAATGATTACCGTGGTTATGTTTACACTGAATGTAAAAATTGCCCTGATAACTCTTGCGGTGGTTCCTGTTTTGCTCGTTGTATCAATGTATTTCCAAAAGTTGATTCTAAAGGCAAGCAGGGAGACAAGGAAGAACAATGCCATAATAATTTCTTCATTCAATGAGGGAATACAAGGTGCAACAACAACAAAGACTCTTGTACGTGAGGATAAGAACCTGGCTGAATTTGATGAAAAAGCCCGGAATTTAAAATCCAGTGCAATCAAGGTTGCAATTTACTCAGCTCTTTTCTTCCCTATTATAACTGCAATAAGCACCATCGGAACCTCCCTGGCTTTGTGGCAGGGTGGAGTCATGGTTTTGGGTCAGGCATTGACATTGGGAACACTTACAGCCTTCATGTCATATACCGTGCAGTTTTTTATGCCGGTCAATGACCTGGCAAATATAATGGCCGAGATGCAATCAGCTCAGGCAGCCGGTGAAAGAATCATGACACTTTTGGAAACTGCACCGCTGATCAAGGACTCACGGGAAGTCATCGAGAAATACGGGGTTGTTAAGCCCTCGGATGAAGTACCTAAAATCAACGGACACATAACCTTTGAAAATGTTGGATTCAAATACAAAGATGGAGAAAAGGTCCTGGAAAATTTCAATATTGATATAAAATCCGGAGAAACCCTGGCAATAATCGGAGAAACAGGTTCAGGTAAAACCACCTTGGTCAATCTTGCAAGCCGCTTCTATGAACCAACAGAAGGTCGTATATTGATTGATGGAGTTGATTATCGGGAAATGCCTATGATGCATATTCATGGCAATCTGGGATATATGCTTCAGACTCCTCATTTGTTCAGCGGAACCATACGTGAAAATATCAGATATGGCAATCTTGGTGCAACAGATGAAGAAATTGAGGCGGTTGCAAAACTTGTAAAAGCCCATGAATTCATAACCGGTTTTGAAAAAGGATATGAACATGAGGTTTCGCAGGGTGGCGGTGGTCTGTCCACCGGCCAGAAACAACTTATTTGCATAGCCCGGGCAATAATTGCAGACCCTTCGATCTTCATACTTGATGAAGCAACTTCATCCGTTGATACCCAGACCGAACGAATAATACAGGAAGCCATTTCAACAGTGATAAAAGGTAGGACAAGCTTTGTAATAGCCCATAGGTTGAGCACAATTAAGCAGGCTGATAGAATAATAGTCCTGGATAAGGGAAAGATTGTAGAACAAGGCAGCCATTCTGAACTTATAAGAGTAAAGGGTCGTTACTATGACCTATATACCAGCCAGTTTCTGGAAGAACATGAAGTCGAAGTATTAAACGACTGACAATCCGACCCGGTATACATCATTTCGGGCAAATACCTCAGAGGTGTTTGCTCGATTTTTTGTCGTAGAGGATTGAATCGAGTTCCTCGAGCCTGTCCGGAATTGCAATACCCTGCGGACATTTTTCAATGCACTGATTACATCTTACACACAGATCAGCAGTGAATTTTCCTTCATCCTGCTCCCGCCAGGATTTATACCTTTCCAGAGCTTTTTCCTTCCTGCTATATCCTGTATAGGAATTATATAGTTTGAACATCACAGGGATTTTTACACCTGCAGGACACGGCATACAGTATTTGCAATCTGTGCATGGGACTGCTGTATTTTTTTCAATTATCGCCATTGCACCATCCATAATCTTGATTTCATCTGCACTCATTGAATTAGCCTCAGCCTTGTCAAATATCCTCAGATTATCCAAAACCTGCTCCATAGTACTCATTCCGCTGAGAATTAATTTAACTTCGGGAAAATTATAAAGCCACCTGAAAGACCACTCAACCGGCGATCTGTCATAACCCGATTTTTTAAAATGTTCCACCAATTCATCAGGTAATCCATCAGCAAGGGTTCCTCCCTTGAGCGGTTCCATTATTACAATATTGAATCCCTTTTCGCGGGCATAATTAAAGCTTTCAATCCCTGCCTGTATCTTAGTATCAGCGTAGTTAAATTGAATCTGTATCAGATCCCAGTCATATGAATCTGCGACTTCTTTGAAAATCTCAGGTGAGTCATGAAATGAAAATCCAATATTTCGTATTTTCCCCTCTTTTTTCAGTTTCTTAAGGTAATCCAGAACACCAAGCTTTTTACAGTTTTCCCAGCTATTTCTATTGACTGCATGCAAGAGGTAAAAATCCAGATATTCAACATCCAGCTTTTCCATCTGCTCATTAAATATCCTTTCCATATCTTCCTTTTCCTTCAATCTGCCTACAGGTAATTTAGTTGTCAGAAAAACTTTTTCTCTATATCCATCCTTCAATACTTTTCCGACAAATATCTCCCCTTTCTCATTATGATATGGATATGCCGTATCAATATAGTTAACTCCGGAATCTATTGCCTTGCGAATCATTTTTGTCGCTGACGATTCATCAATTTTTGAGTAATCTCCATCCAGTACCGGCAACCTCATGGCTCCGAAACCCAGTACAGATATTTCCCGGCTGATGTTGTTCCATTTTCTATATTTCATATTAGTCCCTTCCTTTTACATTCTTCATTATAACAGATAAAAAAACACCTCTGTTTCCAGCGGTGTTAATTTGGATTAGCAGATTTTAAATATCAAAAAGGCTTATTTGTCTTCGTTTAGAATCTGTCTCTGTAAGTTTTTTACCAACAGCAGGAACATTTGCCGGTCTGTAAGCATCAATATCCTTCAGCCTTGCACTTTTTAAAGGTCTTACCTCTATTACATAGTCACCTGTCTTGATTTTGATAATTGTTATCCCCTGGGTACTTCTTGTAGTCTTCAGAGTTATGGAATCCGTATTGAAGACAAGAGCTTTCTTATCATTGGTTACTATAGCCAGTTCAAAGGAATCAGTTTCTTCAATTAAATCCATATAAACAATCTTTGAACTATCGTTGAACGCTTTGGAAAGAACCTTTCGGTTGGTTTTTGTTTCATATACATTCAGCGGGACCCTGGCGAATTTACCGTTTTCGAAACCAAACAACATATGTCCCTTGAAGTCATCAGTTACAACAATATAAAGAATCGTTTCATCTTCGGGGAGTTCAAGGTAAACCGGGAGGAATTCCCCAAAATCACCAGCCTTGCTATCATCAAGTTGATAAAGCTTCAGCTTATATGCATTTGCTTTGCTGGAGAACATAATAAGCTCAGCTTTATTATGGGTTGAAATTTCCTGTATAACCTTATCAGAGTCCTTTAGTTTT
>CAYYXJ010000014.1:18405-28291 GCA_964475455.1 uncultured Clostridiaceae bacterium
GTCATCCTTGAGTGCTGCAACTGGAATCTTTTTAAGATAGTTTTCCTTTGTGAAGAATATTTTGCAATCATACTCCGGAATGTGTTCAACAAGGCTTTTTTCATCTACATCGTCCAAATGCCTTATATCAGTTTTTCTTTCGCATGAATACTTTTCTTTTACTTCCTCCAGTTCCTGTGTAATTATTTTTTTTATTCTCGCCTTGCTCCCGAGAGTTAGTTCGATATCAGCAATTTCATCGGTCAGTGATTTGATTTCATCCAATCTCTTAAGGATATATTCCCTGTTGAGATACCTTAGCTTTATTTCCGCAATATAATTTGCCTGTACTTCATCAAGTCTAAAGGCATCCATCAGGTTTGGAATAACTTCAGCCTCTTTTTCAGTATTTCTTATTATTCTTATGGCTTCATCAATGTCAATCAGTATTCTGTCAAGACCAAGCAACAAGTGAAGTCTTTCCTTGTTCCTTGCAAGATCATAATTCAATCTGTTCATTATGCATTTGATTCTGAATTCAATCCAATACTCCAGAATTTGTTTAACACCCAGAACCATTGGATTTCCATCTATAAGAATATTGAAATTACAATTGAATGCCTCCTGAAGCGGAGTTTTCAGAAACAGTTTGTTCATAAGCTTATCAACATCAGTTCCGGGTCGTATATCTATGGTGATTTTCAGCCCTTTTAGATCTGTTTCATCCCTTATATCCTTGATATCCTTGATTTGTTTATTCTTTATCATTGCAATGATTGAGTCTATTATTGCTTCACTGGTAGTGGTATAAGGTATCTCTGTTATTTCTATGTGTTTTTTCTTTTTGTCAACAGAGTATTTTGCCCTGATTTTGAATCCACCTCTGCCTGTCCTGTAAATTTCATCAAGTTCCGCTTTATCGTACAAAAGTATCCCGCCTGTTGAAAAATCCGGACCTTTTAGATAATCACCTACATCAATTCCGGAATCCTTGATCAAAGCAATTGTTGTATCACATATTTCCCTTAGATTAAAACTGCAGAGATTGCTTGCCATACCAACGGCAATTCCCTGGCTGGTATTAACAAGAATATTTGGATATGCCGAAGGCAGTAATGCCGGTTCCTTGACTGTACCGTCATAGTTATCTGTAAACTCAACGACATTCTTATCAATGTCCCTGAACATTTCCTGACATATCTTTTCAAGCTTTACTTCTGTATATCTGGATGCAGCATATCTCATATCCTTTGA
The DNA here is from genome assembly GCA_964475455.1 of uncultured Clostridiaceae bacterium. Classification (GTDB taxonomy): domain Bacteria; phylum Bacillota; class Clostridia; order DUPQ01; family DUPQ01; genus JAFGQE01. The sequence continues at coordinate 19,639 of CAYYXJ010000014.1, forward strand.
ATACTGCTTACCGAAGTTCCCCTTTGAATCTATGAATGGATGCAACAGGGCTTCATTTCCATTGGTCATCCTGACCATCGTCTCATAAATAGCCTGGTCGCCGTGCGGATTAAGCTTCATTGTCTCGCCGACTACATTGGCAGACTTTGTTCTTGTCCACTTAAGTAATCCCATTTTATACATGGTATAAAGTAATTTTCTATGAGAAGGCTTCAATCCGTCAATTGCCGGTATAGCACGTGACACTATGACACTGACTGCATAAGGCATGAAATTCAGGTCAAGTGTATCTGTTATCTTCTGTTTGGTAATATTGTTTTCCATTCGACCCTCTCTTAGCTTACATCAGCCATCTCAAGATACTTGTAGCTGTTTTCCTGTATATATTCTTTTCTGCCCGCCAGATTATCCCCAAGTAAAAGATTGAACTTGTCTTCCATTTCAGCGGCGTTGGTGGGCAGAACCTGTATAAGTTTTCTACTCTTTGGGTTCATGGTTGTCTTCCACATCATGTCAGGTTCGTTTTCTCCCAATCCTTTTGAGCGTTGAATGGTAATTCTTTTTATATCTTTTTCTTCAAGATCCCTCATTATTTCATTCTTCTGAACCTCATTGTATGCAAAGTATGTCTCTCCACCGGCTGTTATTTCAAAGAGCGGGGATTCTGCAATAAACACTTTGCCTTCATTTATCAAAGTAGGTACAAGCCTGTATAGCATTGCAAGTATAAGGGTTCTGATCTGAAATCCATCAACATCTGCATCGGTACATATTATAACCTTATTCCAATTAAGGTCATTTATATCAAAGGTACTAAGGTTCTTATTGTGTTTGGTTTTGATTTCAACTCCGCATCCAAGCACTTTAAGAAGATCAATAATTATCTCATTCTTGAAAATACTGTTGTAATCAGCTTTCAGACAGTTGAGAATTTTTCCCCTGACAGGCATTATTGCCTGAAACTCCGCATCTCTTCCCAATTTAACAGAACCAAGGGCCGAATCACCCTCAACTATGTATATTTCGCGTTCTTCAATTTTTTTGGACCTGCAGTCAACGAATTTTTTGACTCGGTTGTTGAGATCAACCTTTTTTGAAAGTTGTCTCTTGATGCTCAGACGGGTTTTTTCAGCCGTTTCCCGGCTTCTTTTGTTAACCAATATCTGCTCAATTATCTTTAATGCTTCAGGTTTGTTTTCAATGAAATATATTTCAAGTTCATGTTTTAGGAAATCTGTCATTGCATCTTTTATAAATTTATTGGTTATGGCTTTTTTAGTCTGATTTTCATAACTTGTTATGGTTGAGAATGAATTACTAACAAGAACAAGACTATCCTGAATATCAGCAAATGTTATTTTATTTTCGTTCTTGTTGTATTTTTTTTCATCAGAAAGCAATTTGTCAACAGCATAGGTAAAAGCAGTTTTAACCGCCCTGTCAGGAGATCCCCCATGCTCAAGGAAACTGGAATTGTGATAATACTCTATAAGGTTAACTTCATTGCAAAAACAAAATGACACAGAAAGTTTCAGCTTATATTCTGGTTTATCCGCTCTGTCCCTTCCCTTTGTATTAATGCTCGAGGTATGGATTTCTGTAAGTTTATAACCATTGGTAACTTCCCTTATATATTCCTCGACACCATCCTTGTAGTAATACTCGAATTTTTGTTTGCTTTCTTCATCAAAAAGAAGCAATTTCAATCCTTTGTTTACTATTGCCTGCTTTTTCATCATATCCTGGAAATATTCCAGTGGAATATCAATATCGGTAAATACTTTTATATCAGGTTTCCAGCGGATAGTTGTCCCGGTCTTTTTATTTTCGTCTTTTTTCTTCTTTAATCCACCTATGTTCTCGCCTTCTTCAAAATGCAGATTGTATTTATATCCGTCCCTAAGAACTTCCACATCCATATACTGGGCTGCGTATTGAGTAGCACAACATCCAAGTCCGTTGAGTCCAAGGCTGAACATGTAACTTTCACCATCATTGTTTCCATACTTGGCACCGGCATACAATTCACAGAAAACCAGCTCCCAGTTATATCGTTTTTCTTTTGTGTTATAGTCAACGGGCATTCCTCTGCCGTAATCCTTCACTGCGACAGACCCATCCGCATGCCTGGTAACTTCAATGACCTTGCCTGAGCCTTCCCTTGCTTCGTCAATGGAGTTAGACAATATTTCAAAAACTGTGTGCTGGCAACCTTCAAGACCGTCCGAACCGAATATGACTGAGGGGCGTTTTCTTACCCTGTCAGGTCCTTTGAGAGCAGAAATACTCTCATTATTATATGACTTAACTTTATCTGTCATTCTTTTTTCCTTTTCATTTGTATATTAACTATATCTGGTGTAATAACTACTAAGATTATACCATATGTGCATATTGCTTTCAATATATACAAAACCTCCGGGAGGCCTGTAATAAAGTGCTTTGAGGCTTACTTCCCCGCATATTGAAATCTTTTTACTTCAACATCAATTCCCCTGGCAGCAGCGTTGAAAACGGCACTTTCAAGATTGTCGTCCTGCTTATCCGACAACTCGTTCTCCGGTATTACAATCACCAGCTTTTTCGTTATGATTTCATTTGGTCTTATTTCCACTCCTCCACTGATACCTGATGTAAAATTACTCAGCCTTTCTGCCTTTTCATTAATAACATTACTGATTTCAGTACCCGTCTCATAAACCTCCAGGCTTGTATCAATGCTTATAATACAATCAGCCTCACCGCTTACATAATCAAAATAATCAATTACCGGGAAAAACTCAGGCAGATTACCCCCGAATATCTCTTCTATTTTTCTCCCTCTTTCAGCTGGAGGTAGTTCCCATACGCACTGATCTGATGCCAGGGCTTTTTCATCACCGTTCCATAATGTACAAATTGAGGAAACCTTTGTTTTTATTTCCCCTAAAAAGGAGATGTATTTATAATTTGCTATTACTTCAATGTTTTCATCTGATGTTATACAGATAAAAAGAAGGCCTTTGGCCAGGGGAGGACCGGATTTTCCAGGGTTTTCAGAATAAAAGCTTATTGGTAATTCAATGTCAGTTGCATACATGGCAACCGAAGATATCATTGCTTTTTCTTCCGCCATGGACTTGACCCTGGCTGCTGTAATGCAATATCCTGCAATAGATATAAAAACAGCAAACAATAATATCATTGCAGCAGATCCGATTGCAGCTTCAGCTGAAACCGTTCCCCTGATAGCTTCTGCTGATTTCAATTGTTTCTTCATGTCTTCCACCTGTCAGGCTCCTGAATGATATGACTGCCCTGACTGATATTTCTGTGAATGAATTCGATATATTAAATTCATCAGTTGCGTTGAGTTGAATTATATCGGCAAGTCTGCTCATTCTTTTTTCATCACTGCACATCATCAAATAAATCCTCATATAATCTTTATAATTCATGCACATGAAGTCAGGAGATCCTACACCGGCCTTTTCAACTCCTATATCAGTAACCCAGTCGGCTTTCCTTTTAATGATTGCAATGCTCTGCCCATTACACAGATTGTTTACATCAAATCCCGATTCCGCAATGGCCCATGCACATCTGACCAGATTTGACATAACCGGGATTCCGGCACCCATGGTCCACCAGCCCGCCGTGGCTGCAGCTATTGCATCGGACTTCAACTTTTTTGAGGAATCGGTATAAACATGGATGGCATTCAATGCAAACCTCGTACCCATCAACGCTGATTTTGTATAAAACCTGTTTAGGTTCTGACTGGGGTTCCCCCAAAGAATGTACTCTGCTTCATTCTTGAAAAAGTGACCTTTCTCTTCTTCTGATGTCTCCATCGTCAGATGATTCAACAGATATTCATTCAAACAAAGGGAGTCCATCAGTGCGACTGCACCGGTTTCAGCCTGTCCCGAAATACACATTACACCATCCTCGGCACTTTTGGTGCTTTCGCCGGTGGCTGAAACATTAAAATCCCTGTTATCCTGTGTAAATGCTGATTGTGCTGAAGGAAGGCTCACGGGATCTTCTATTTCAACATCTTCACCGATTCTTTTTTCAAGAACCCTCTTTCCAAGTTCTTCAAAAAATCCTCTTTTATCTTCATCTTTTCCCGCTGCGCCTGATTTATTGAAACTAAATTCAATGTTTGAAAAATATCCTGACAATGTGTTTTTGAGCGAACCTGATAAATATTCTTCTATTTCGGTGTCATCTATCTCACTTTCAATGAACGAAGCAACTTTATGCAGAATGGAAATGTTTTCATTTATTTTTTCCTCAATGATATCAAAAACCAAGCCGACGGCTTCGTCTTCAACATCCTTGATAACATCTGAAACCGTCAGGAGTAATTCCTTCATATATTCCGGCAGATCCTCTGATTCCTTGATTTTTCTGTCAATGAGCTGTGAAAATGCATTTATGTTTCCCTTTTCTTCAATCATTGTCTCTATGCAATCCATGGCCTTTGAGTTGGCTTGTCTAAGTCCTGACAATATATTTTCTATTTCACTGTAATAAATATCAGCAGCAGTTTCCCTCAGTACTCCCATGGCTTCTTCCATAAGATTGAGTTGTCCGGCTGTCTCAGATTCAATTTCGTTAACAGTTTTCTTTAGTTCTTCGATTTTTGATTTCAGTTTTTCAATCTCTGCGATTTTCTCTCCAAGAACATCCAAGCTGATATCAATTCCGGTAATACCGGAAAAACAATTGATGTAATACTGAGTATTTTCATCTCCATTTATCAGGGCTGTAAGAAATTCCCCTGCTTCCTTGAATTTTTTAACCGCTTCATCAACCTTCATCTTCAGATTTACTATTTCAGCCGCCTTGCTTAACCCTTTGAAAATATTGAATCTTTCAATGAATCCATTAATTACATTTTCATATAAATCATCGGATGCAACGGATAAAACAGCCTCCTTCAAATATTCCGGTTTTGAAAGACTTCCGCTGAAGTGCACCTGAATAGCTTCTAATTTAAAATCATAAAAGGCCGGTGCTTCAAGACTTTCCATTATAGTATTCCCTGCAATTTCCAGTGCTTCTTCTTTTGTAAGACAAAATCCATATATGTCATATTCGTTCTTCAAGTAACTTGAGTATTGTCCGAGAACTGAATAAGCTGACGACCTTACTGCATCCCCGGTCATTGCCCTGCCTGTCCCAAGTACAGCTGCATCAGCAAGTACAACACCGCAAACCAATACAACCGGGAGAATCAACGCAAGGAAAACAGTTATGACTCCTTTGCTATTTAAAAACTTCATCTATCATTGATGCCTTTCTTATAATGGAATCCACAATGTTTATTACTTTTATTAGTTCTTCACTTTCAGGTTTTTCATAAACAATTGCCTTTGCAAGTATTATGATCAAGGAGGTCAGAAGTATCAGAAACAGCGGGAATACAACTGCAGTTTCAGTTGCCAGTGACCCTTTTTTGTTCATAACCCCATCCTCTCTTCCATTATTTGTCATTTTTATTTTATAACAATAATACACCCTGTTCATTAAACCGGTTGTTAAATCAGCTGATTATTTTAAACCAACTGCTAAATATTCAGTTTATTTGTAAGAAATTCCCCGGTTACGGGGCTTTGTTCAGAGTAATCAATTAGATATGTGCTTTTAATCCCATCGATAATAAATTCTGCAATCACATGGGTCTTATAAAGGTTTCTGGCTTCTCCCTCCATATTTTGCTTTAAAAATTCAAAGGTTGTCTCCTTGCTTACTATCCTGCCACCAAGGAATGATGGGAGCGATTTAGTCCTGAATGAGATAAGATAATCATAACCCAGCAAATTCAAAGCATTCGTATCTCCTTTTGAAAAATCAGCAAGAATCCTGTACTTTCCCTCCCTTGAAATTCCTGCAGCACTTATTTCATTTTCTTCCATGAATCCGGTAATTGATTCCAGTAATCTAAATGGACTGTTTGTTCTTTTAATAGAGTATCCAAAATAATTCCTGAAGTGTCCGCTGTTATAGAACAAGTCCATTGTCTTTGATATTTCCCTCAACCTTTGTATTTCATAATAGTCCATGGAATCACTGGAAAGAACTTCATAAGGCGGCTTTCCTGTATATTTATAGCCTTTAACACGTCTTGCCTCGGTTCCCTTCAGCAGTTTAAGAAACCCCATCTGAAGCTTATGTGGATGTACAGAAATTGTATCATTGAAGGATTTTTCAAAGGATGTAAGTTTATCTCCGGGGAGTCCGGCAATCAAGTCTATATGTACATGCATGTTTTCTTTTTCCATAAGTCTTTTAAGATTCAACAATGCTTTCTCAGGATCCTGTGGTCTGCCTGAAGCACTCAGTACACCGGCATCAGTTGACTGAATACCAGCTTCTATCTGGACTCTGCCTACCGGCATACCGCCAAGTCTAGATATCATTTCTTCAGTTAATTCACCAGGATATATTTCCAGATGAAAACATGTTCTGGTATTCAAACTGCCAAGGAATTCAAGTAACTCAGCAGCTCTTTTTAAATCTGAGTTAAAGGACCTGTCAGTAAACTTCAGGACTGCAGGGTTATATTCGAGGATCTTATTTAATTCTTCCTTGACCCTGTTAAAGGCAAAGTATCTTACTCCTCTTGTGGCAGAAGAAAGACAGTATATACAATTGAAAGGACAGCCTCTGGAGGATTCATAATATATCAGCTTACCCTTTTCTCTGTCCATCATATATTCTGTAAAAGGAAACGGTACTTCAGACAAGTCTTCAGTTACAGCATATCCTGTGTCGGTCAGCCTGTTGTTTTTTATGTAGTAAAGTCCGGGAATATCCTGAAAAGCTCCTGTAATCAGCCCTCTTATCGCCTCAAGGATAACTGTTTCTCCTTCGCCTCTTACAATCAGATTTGCATTACTTTTTTCAAGCGCTTCCCGGGGTTCAAATGACACCTCAGGCCCCCCCAGTATAATTTTGATATTCTTATCCACATCATGCAGTCCACTGCATAAATCATAAACAAGACTGATATTCCAGATATAACACGAAAAACAAACAATGACGGGCCGGGCATTTAAAATTGAACTCAGGATATCATGAAAGTCTTCATTTATATTATGGTTTAAAACAACAGCGTCAATTTCTGCGGATTTTATAATTTCATACAGATAGTAAACTGCTGTATTGGATTGTATATATTTTGAATTAATTGAGACCAGGACCAATTTATCAGAGTATTGCATATCTAAGTGGAAGCAATAGCAAAATTGACCAAACTATACTCATGACAACAGCAATAACACAGAATACAAGACCTGTTATTGCCAATGGTCTTGAATTGTAAGTATCATCCTTTTGAGTCAATGAAACAACTCCAAGGACTATTCCGATTATTGCGGGTATCAGACCGACATAATTGCAAAAAGGAACCATGGATATTATTACGGAAATTATTCCAAGTATAAGAGCAGTCAGGCCCAATTACTTTCCTCCTCTAGAAATTAGTAAGTAAATACATTATAGCATATATGGAAACACCTATGACCAACAGCAAATGATATATTACATCAATAAAAATAAAAACTTCCAAAGTCTTTTGCTTGAATGATGAAAGAAAAAGTATGAGCATGACTCTAAATGCTGCTTCTATCAGGACAGCAAGAAAAGCCAGCATTGATAAAACACTTGCACTGCTCATGTCAAAAGCATAAAGGTTCCCAAGACCTCTGGTTATGCCGCAGAAAGGACACTCGTGGCCTGTTATTTTTAAAAACGGGCATGTCCAGAAGCCAGGTATAAGCTTTTCCATCAAAGGGGATATCAGCGGGAGCAATAAAAAATATATGCACAAAACAAACATTATGACAGATATTATTTTGTAGGTTCTGACATGTTTCTTATCACTCATGGCCTGATTATATCAAATTGATGGTGCAGGCAATACCCCTGAATCTGTTATACTGTTTTAGTAATAAAAATTACGGGGGTTTCAAATGGATATTGGCAGCAGAATTGAGATGTTCATAGACCGGGAATTAATTGAAAGCATGGAAGAATGCTCTTTAAGGCTAAATACCCCTGTAAAAAAAGAAAGAGTTATGACATTTGACAGATCGTGGGAAAGTCCAACATCCGGCTATATTACAGTAATAACGGGTGGACCGGGATTTGCCATGTACTACCGCGGTGCATCTGTGCATAAAGATGGAAAACTTGATGAATTAACCTGTGTTGCATTCAGTGAAGACGGTATCAATTTTACAAGACCGGACCTTTGCATTTTTGAATATGAGGACTCATTGAATAACAATATCATTCTTAAAAGCGTACCGGAATGTCATAACTTCACTCCATTCTGTGATACAAATCCCGGTTCCGGTTTTAAATACCTGGCTGTGGGGGGACATGAGCGAATTGATGACACCCATGCAAAGCTTTACGGGCTTTCTTCCGGGGATGGAATAAACTGGAAACGGATTTCTGAAAAGCCCATTCTTACAGATGGTATGTTTGATTCACAAAACATTGTTTTTTATGATAGCAATATCAGTAAATATAGATGCTACTATAGATATTTTGATAAACAGGGTAAAAAAGGCCTTAAACCTTGGGAAGGAATAAGGTCAATCAAAAGTTCGGTATCTGCAGATATGCTCAATTGGGCGCCGGGTATTGAAAACTC
>CAYYXJ010000015.1:0-25935 GCA_964475455.1 uncultured Clostridiaceae bacterium
ACTTGAAGTAGACAAGCGCAGTGAATTATGGTCCAAATTAAATGAATAGCTATTTAAAGCATTGGGTTTAGTAAATATTCTCATAATAAAAATAAAATGGCAATATAGGGGGCTGTTTCAAGTTTCGTGTATTCTACAAATTAGATTATTCATAAATTCCACAAGCTCTCTGTCTTCTGAATCAATCCTCATCCTTTTGACCAAAACCGAATCATAAAAAGTAAAATCAAATATATCTTTGTTGAACAAAGCTTTTTCAGGTCCTCTTCTAAATAAATTAATCAATTCATCAGGAGATCTTTCTCCTGATCCACAGAGGGCATAATCCAAGTATTGAAGTAATCCTGTATACAAGGTATCAAGGTCGGTATTTCCGTCAATTGATGCCAGTGCAATATATACCTTATCTGAATCCTTTTTGCCACTTTTTTTGAAAGGCACACTTATACCCATTAATTTGCGCTCAGGCTGTGCCACCTCTTCTACAATGTGCTCTATACCACATGTACTCATCGCTTGTTTAACTACCTCTTCAGATAGTGAATAAATAGCATTGTTTGTATCTAAAAACAGAGTTATTTTATTAGCACGGCTTTCAGTGATATAGCGAAGCACCTTTTTTCTCAGCAAATCTACTTCACTGAATTTTACATACTCAACCGAGGTCTCACCTTTTCTGCATGTTGTACGGATTTTTTTCAATTTAACCCTCCTTATACTCAAAATGCATTAATTATTTCATCTACCTATCGTAAGTTGCTCCATTATACTAATTTCCATGCCTATTATATATTATTACTCAGCTTGTTTCTTTTTCACAGTTTTACTCCATATGTTAATTCTAAATTTACAGTACTTCTTTTAATGAATTACCAATGTATGGGGTTCCCTGAAATAATTCAAAAACTATTAACCAGCTCCATTACAATCTGTTCCCACTCAAAGATATTCTCCGGCCGTCCATGACATGAGCTAATATCCTTAAGAACTATGTCAGCATTACACCCATTTTTCTTGCACGCATTAAGTATTAGATTTATTTCCTTTTTAAGATCATCCTTGTCAAGTAACCCGACTGCAACTTTTGCAGGATTTGGTTTTGATGAAAGAACATATTTCTTAGCTATAGCCTCAGCTGCTATGTCAACATCCGCCCAAGGGGTAATGGATATTTTTCTAAGATTTGGTATTTTTTCAACAATATCAATCTTTTTATCAAGGGGTTCGCAGCAACCGTAATAAACAAGTCCACACTGACCAATTGTTTCAATCATATAGTCGATGTCAAATTCTTCATGCATCGAAGGTGATACCGATGCAAAAATCTGTGCCGCTCCCCTCCCCCAGATATTCCGGGCTTTTATTTTACCTTCATTAAATTCTCTTCCCGGCAGTTCAGACGAAAGTGCAGGTGTACAGTGAAGATCATATGTCTTGGGATCAAAAAGGCCCAGCTCCTCATACTGCTTCATTTCTGCAAGTTTACAATCTGTCAGCTTTCGAACTATTCTATGGGTGAATTCCGGTCGATCAGCCAGGTCTATCAACAGATTGGATACTCCTCTGAAGTTGGCAATCATATCCCATGTAGCAGAAAACATATAACCAATACCTGTTAATTTTACCGGTATAATATCTCCAAGGATTTCACTGATTGCGTTGAACTTTTCGACTGTCATGGCTTCATTGTATGAAATTTGGGGAACATGGATTTTCTCTATGTCCTCATCGGTTTTAAGCACATCTTCATACTTATGAGATACAATATGATTATCTCCTGAAGTTTTTAGTATTTCCTCTTTTATAAAAATGCCAATTCCTGTAGTTTCAACAATTTTTCCAACAGGAATATATGGTGGAACAACCATATCAGCCGGCATATACTTGTATTTATAAATATTACTTCTCAGAAACCACTCAATTTGTTTTAAAAACGGATCAGAGGAGACCAATGTTAGCTCATTGTTGATATTCATTTCGCTCCATGGTAATTCATCAATAAGAACGACTGGACGCTCCTGCTTTAAATCATTTACTGCTGTATGTAATTTCATGTTATTGAAATTTCTATCATTGAAAGCAATTTCAGAATATTTATAAGCAAGATGTCTAATAGAATAAAAAAGTTGCGTATCGCATATTTGCAAATTTCAGAATATTTATAAGCAAGTTCCCTGATAATTTCAGTATTTTCTTTCATATCATCTCCCTGTCGGTATTTACATCTTAAAACAAAAGCAAGCAAGATGCTAACAAAATTCTAATGTAATTACAAGAAACAATCATTGCCATTCAAGATGAATAGAATATGGAGTCTGTTGGTTTTTCATTCTATTTTCAGATTCAATGCATAAAATATAGAAAACAGTACGGAGGATCTAACTATGAAATTTAAAAAGACATCAATATTTTTAGTGGGTTTGGTAGTTGTAGGGGTGGTTTCATTATCGATAGGATCGTTGATTGCACCAAGGCAGGAAGAGGCAGCAACTGTCCCACCTTCAGCCACACCAATACCTACACCTACACCTACTCCAACGCCTACACCTACACCTACTCCAACGCCTACACCTACACCAACGCCTACACCAACGCCTACACCTACTCCTACGCCTACACCTACTCCTACGCCTACGCCTACTCCTACTCCTACTCCTATACCTACACCAAGCCCGGTTCCTACTCAGATTCCTGAGCCTTCATCCGAGCCTGAATCTGTTCAAGTTACGGTTTACCCAAAAGAACTTACCATGGTACTATCAGTTGTTGAATTCACTCCGGATGAACTCTCTTTATATAATGGTATGAATGAACAACCCTTGTATGTTGCTTTGAATGGAATTGTTTATGATGTCAGTTCAATTGATAACTGGATGGATGGCCTTTATCCGGAATTGTTACCTGGAAGCGACATATCCGAAGTTTTTAATGAATCTTCCTATCATATAGATATTTTAAACAACTCGGTAATCACAGGAACTTTACAAGGTTTCTCCTTTACTGCCGGTGAGCTTGCATTACTTCTGAATAATATAATAACGACTGATGATAGTGAAGATTACAGTGATAATCAACCTTCCTCAGAATCTCCGATTCCCACTCCTGCACCTGTCGTAGACAGTGGTTCTTCTGCTGCAATAGCGCTTCCAATACAACAGGAAGACGATGATGATGAGTATGATGAGTATGATGAAGATGAGCATGAAGACCATGAAGATACTGAACCCGATGACGAGTATGATGATTAATTATCACTAATTGGTATAAAGATATTGAAAACCCCTTAATCATATGAGAAAGGGGTTTTCATTTTAATTATTAAACTATATTAAGCCTCTGTAGTTTTAAAATTCCCAAAGTCCAAAGATAAAATCAAAATCAATTTTTCTTTAAAAACATTACTGTAAAAACAGAACCAATATCTATCTTGCTTTCTACTTCTATGGTTCCCTGATGTAACCGGAGAATTTCTTTTGCTATAGGTAAGCCCAGTCCGTATCCCGGAATATTCTTTGATCGTGATTTATCCTGCCTGTGAAATCTTTCAAATATTTTTTGAATATCTTTCTTGCTGATTCCGATACCTGTATCACTGACAGTCATCCTTACATACTCTTTTTTACCTTTGAAAACTGTATCAGCATCGATGGATACTTCCCCATTTTCCTTGTTATACTTTTGTGCGTTGTCTATTAATATAGAAACTACGGAATCAATCATTTTAGGGTCTCCTTGTATAATCAAGTCTTTATCAACCCTTATGTTAAAGGTTAAATGCTTTTCATAATTAAGTGCTTTGAATTTTTCAATATTCTCATCTATTACTTTAGAAAGATTTATTTTCTCATAATTGAGCTTAATGCTTTTGGAATCATTTCTGGCTATAAACAGCAATTTGTCTACCAAATCCTTCATGTTCAATGCCTCGGCTTCAACATCTAAAATCAGCTCCTCATTTGTGCTATCCTGGTTTATACTCTTTCTTTTCAAAGCTTCCATCGATAAAAGGATTATACTAAGAGGAATTCTTAATTCATGGGATGCATCACCAATGAACTTTTCTTTTGTTTTATATGCTTCTTTTATAGGTCTTATTACCCTACCTGCAAATAGATATCCAATACCCAGTGACATAATACTACCAGCAATTGTAACCAGAATCATAATAAGTCGTAAATTATCAAGAGTGTTATAAGCTGCAGATACATTTTCACCAATTGAGTAATATCCCAGCTGAACATCATCAACTATAATGGGTCTTTTTAATACCATGTAAATTCCATTTCCATTATCACTCAGGTCAATCAGTTCAGGAGGCTGTCCGATTTCAAGTCCCAGGCTTATACTATACATTTGATTCAGTAATTCATTGTCTGAACTTTTCCATCTTAAAAGTTCTCCACTATTTGAATAGATAAAGAAATAACTGAATGAATTTAATATGTTAGGTATGTAAAGATCGGTATTATCTTCAAATCTAATTGTATTTTGTGCAGTTGTTTCCGGAGTACTTATACCCATTGTATTAACTTGAGTGTTGATTTCAACATAGTCTGTTAAGTCTTCAGAAGAAAGGACTATCATGGATTTTAGAAAAAGCATCGCATCATCCATTTCATCCAATTCGTCCACTTCGTCTAATTCATCTATCTCATCTTCATCATCAGAATCCTCCGATGGCTTGGTTGTTTCTGTTTCTTCCGGGGTTTTCGTTTCTTCCGGGGTTATCGTTCCTTCAGGCTCTTTCGATTTATCAGGTTTTGGATTATCCTCATGCTCATCAATATCCTTAGAAGAATCTTCAGACTCGTCTTCATCTGCATCACTACCGGAGGTTTGTGTTTCAATTGGAGAAGGTGGCTCATCATCATCATCTATATCTCTTGGGACCACATTCTCATCATAAGACTCCGTAACCCATTCCGAACTGTTAATATCAACTAAGATTCTTTCAACATCATCCGTCAGTTGATTTGTGTTATATGCCGTTAGTGTAAAATATATTAGCATATTGGAGACAAGAAGAATGGCAATTAAAACTGCTGTATAAATAAGTATTAATTTCAATTGGAGTTTCCTAAACATTTTTAATCTCCATCTTATAACCAATACCCCTAATAGTCTTTATAATACGACCATCTCTGCTTTCCAATTTTTTTCTAAGCAGGCGTATATGCGCATCCAGATTATTTGCAGTTATGTCTCCATCAATTCCCCAAACCCTATCCAATAGAATCTCTCTTGGTATTACGTGACCTTCATTCTCAAACAATATAGTAAATAACTGATACTCGCGTTTTGACAAAGCGATAATTCTATTGTTTTTAAATACTGTTTTGGTAGTTCTATTTAATGTAAAGTCAGCAATTTTATGTATATCCTTGACAAGCTTGTTGCTGCTACGACGTGTAAGAGCTTTCAATCTGGCAAGAAGCTCCCTATATTCAAATGGTTTAATAAGATAATCATCTGCTCCTGATTCCAGACCAATGACCTTATCATCCAGTGAGTCCTTGGCCGTCAGCATTAATATTGCGCCATTAAACCCATTCTTTCTAAGTTTGATACAGGATTCCAATCCATCAAGAACAGGCATCATCCAATCAAGTATAATTACATCATAAATATTATTATCACTATAGAACATGACTTCTTCGCCATCTTTTGCATAATCAACCTGATAACCATCTTTCTTTAATAAGTCGATTATCAGTTTTGCAATCTTAGGTTCGTCTTCAGCCAGTAGGACAAGCATTGGTGCCTCCCATATAATAGTAAAAGCTTTTTCAGCTCTTATTACTCTATTATTCCCATTATTTGTACTTTGGCATCACTGATGTTTTATTGGATTTAATATTTTGGCTTGTGCTGCCTTCGCTTTTCTATTATCGCATCCTATTTTTCAGCAAGTTATTTTATCCCCTCTCTCCAAATTGCACACTGCTTATACCGGGTGTATACTTATCCTGCATTCAATTATTGCTTTTCTAATAAGACGAAATTTTCCCATGGAGAATGCTTTAGGGATTATGACCTAAGCAGGAGGTTTGGTATATGAAAAAAGCTGTTTGTATTTTACTATCCATCTGTATATTAATGTTATTATTTTCAGGCTGCATTATCAGCGAAAAAGAAAGCACTGAAATGCCTTTGCGAATTACCCCAAGTCCCAAACCTACAGTTTGGCAGACATTAGCTCCAGGGACAGATCCTTACGCTAGTTTCAGGAATAATGATTCGCAAACGGTAGCTCCTCTGCCAGCGTCCACTCAACCTCCGGAACCCATCATCACCCCGGTTATTGTTCCAACTCAAACCCCTAACCCCGTAGTTTCAGAAACTCCTAATCCTATTCCTACACCTACTCCCACTCCCACTCCTACTCCTACTCCGGTTCCAACGCCAACACCTTATGCACAACCTCTCGTAGCTGTCCCGGAAAATGGCTATATTCATATTCTAACAACAAAGGAAGCAATCGCACCCTTTGCTATTAAAACTCCTGATGAAGGTTTATTCTATTATTTGCTTTTAAAAGATTATAATACCAATGAAAAAGTATTAAGTATTTTCATTTATCCTGACAGCTTGGTTGAAACAACTATCCCATTGGGAGATTATCAGCTCTTTTATGCTGTCGGCGAAAACTGGTATGGTGAAGAGCACTTATTTGGACCAGAAACAGGATATGCAAAATCTGATGAGAAGCTGACATTCTATATTTCCGGAGAGTATGTTATGGGTATGACCATAGAGCTCATAAAGCAGTCCGGTGGTAATATGCCAACAGAAGATATATCTGAAAGCGACTTTTTTGATTAGCTGAATATTTACTAAGCTACAAATATCTCAAATCTATTCCAGATGCTTTTCAACATTATTCATAAATGATGTCCAGTTTACATCTTCCATATAGAACATGAAAACAAGTTCCGGAATATCATATTCATCCATGAACTCGGGTATGTTAAACCCCGTTACTTCCTTATTATAAAAACGGGCATCAACAACATAGATTTCCTCATAATGCGGCAGAAGGAAAGGAACCCAGGCATTACCAAAGGAATCTTTCATGACAAGTATCTTTCTTCCATTGTTCACATCAGTTTTTATGCGTGACCAGGTTGCTCCGCCGGTACTCATGAAAATCAGATATTTATCCCTGTCTCCATTTGCAAAACTCATATCAATGATATCTGCAGTCTCGGTGCTGTACCTGTTATACATCGTATATTCATAACCGGTGAACGGCATATAAAGTTCTATTATGTCAGGATTTTTCAACAGATCTTTGTTCAGGGTTTTTGTATATGAACTGCCAAGATATCCTTCAACCTGTATGGTTTCATAACTTTCAAGAGAAATCGGCTCAAACCCTGCTGATTCCGCAAAAGCCCTGTAGCCATAGTAGGCACCCAAGGCCGTCCAATGGTGATCAGTTCTAAAGTAAATATAATCATCCTTGTGCTTATTCAATTCATCATAAACATTTACAGGTATAATGCCCGGATCCAATTGGTTATAAAGATAATCCATGGCATCATTCTGTGAGTCGGTAATATCACTGTATCTCTTAAGTATTGCAAACTCTCCTGCGGTTGGCGCAATCATAGAATATATTGTTTTATCCTCGCCAAGGACATCATGATACTTGTTTAAGACCTCTGTGTAATAGTCTATTCCATCCCTGTTGAACTTGAATAATTGAACCGCTTTCCCATCAATTATGAGATAATATCCTACTGTATCGTTCTCACCGAATTCCTTGGGAGGTTCTGTCGGCTCAGGAACAGGTGAAGATGTGGGCTCCGGAGAAGGGGTTAATGTTTGTTCGGGTTAACCACTTCCAATTGGTTCGTTTGTATTTGGCGAATCAGTTTGCACCGGTATTGGTGTCGGAGTTAAGACTACGGTCGGTCCAGGTGATGGCTTTTCACTATTGATATTCTCAGCGGTTTCATGTGTAACAACCAGAGTAATGCCGGATTCGTTTAGGGAAAGAGCCTCCTTGATATCCCGGCTTGCCCTAACCATATTATCCCTTTTTATAAAAGTATCACTATAATATTCTTCGTAATCTCTGAAATAGCTTCCATTAAATAATGAAGAAATAGAAAATTCCGGCTTGGTTTTAAGCATCCTGTTTTCCAAAGCTGAAACAGTTTCCTTTTCAAAGTTCAAAAAATTCGCAAGAAGCAGTCCGGTTATTATTAATACAAATGCAATGACATCAATTCTTATCTTTTTCATTGTTCTAACTGCTCCTTTCTAAAATCTAAAATACAAAAACGGGTTATAACTTTGCCCTACCAGGAATATTATGGATAATATCAGTATAACAACATTGATAACAGGTTTAAACACATCATCCATGAATGATTCCATTCTGCTGTTATTACCAAGATATCTCTTCAAGATAACAAACAAATTCTTGATTATGGGTGTCGAAGCTATGACTGCAATTGAAATAAACAGAAAATTACTTCTGAAGATTATCGTAACTTCACTGTTTGTAAATGCCTCCGCCTTACCAAACATAACACCTAAGAATCTAAAAGCTTCGGAAAGATCCGTATGGTAGAAGAATACCCAACCAACCAGCATTACCAGCAGCAGGTATATCCTTGAGAACAACCCCGGAATTTTATCAAATATCTTGCCCAAAAACCATTTTTCAGCTGCAATAAATACAAAATAATACAAACCCCATATAATGAAGTTCCAGCTTGCGCCATGCCAAAGTCCTGTGAGAAACCAGACAACCAGAAGATTTCTAATGTGAAATTTTCTGTTCCCACCCAATGGTATATATACATAATCCCTGAAGAAGCTGCTGAGTGAAATATGCCATCTCCGCCAAAAATCCGAAGCACTTTTTGCTGTATATGGATAATTGAAATTTTCCCTGTATGTAAAACCGAACATTCGCCCCAAACCTATCGCCATGTCAGAATATCCGGAAAAATCAAAGTAAATCTGAAAGGCAAACAATACAATACCCAGCCATGCACCAGCTACCGGGAGCTTTTCATAGTTTGTACCCAAGAATATAACAGCCAGCTCCCCTGCTGTATTTGCAATGAGTACTTTTTTCCCCAAACCCAGGATAAAACGGTTTACACCTTCCCCAAATCCTGACCAGGTAATTTGTCTGTCTTCTATTTCAGCTGCTATATCCTTGTATCTGACAATGGGCCCTGCCACCAACTGATGGAAAAGGGACACAAACAGCAGCAGTTTGAGGAGAGATTTCTGTGCTTTTACTTCTCCCCTGTAAACATCAATGACATATGATATCGTCTGGAATGTGTAGAATGAAATGCCAATGGGCAAAGTGGTTTTAGGAACAGCCATATTAAGGTTGAAAATCATATTTAAATTATCCACAAAGAATCCGGAGTACTTGAATACTCCAAGTATAAGAAGATTCCCTGTAATAGATAGAATAAGAAATAATTTAGCTTTATGTGTTCCGCGGTACTTTTCAACATTTTTACCGTTGAAGTAGTCGAATACGGCACTAAAAACAAGGGCTATAACCCAAATGGGTTCACCCCATGCATAAAATACCAGTGAAGAAACAATAAGTATTGCGTTTCTCCATACCTGATTTTTCACTATAAAGTAGAGCAACAGATTAAGCGGCAGAAATACACATAAAAAAATCAGACTTGAAAATACCAAAAACGAGTAACTCCTCTTAAAATTATTATCTTTTGTAAATTATCATGATCATTGATTTTTTATTCAATCCAACATGACACGCTATAAATATACACGAAGAAATTACAGTACACAACAATTTAAACCGCATGACAGACATTTATTTCAATCGTAGATATGTTCAATTACAACTTCATTGGTACCGTCTTTTATAGTAACCAATGTTGCACCCTGACGGTCTTTGTCTGAATAAGAGGATGGCCCTGTCTTCAGACAGTAAGTAAGCCTTACCCCTTCATATTCAATTGATGAGTTGTTTATATGGTCATGACCGCAAAAAATGTGTGTTGTGCTTTCTAATTCTTTTATTAAATCAAAGAAACCGGTATTCAAAGGGGCACAGAAAACATCTTCACGATTGTCACCAAATGCAAGTTCAGAAGAAACAATCCCATTTTCCAATGCTATCTCAGCATCTTTGAACTCAGGTAACGGAATGTGGAAAAAGAGCATGGATGGAACATTTTCCTGGTTCTTAACAACCCACTCATACCACTTAATCTGATCGTAATATATTATGTCGTAATCATTGCCATCTTCATATTTCCTGCGCGAATTGGAGTCAAGCATTATCAACGAGTATATGGGTATTTCATTTTCATCAACAATATTTACAGTATAATTCCCTACACCATGGATATTACCTGGACCCATCTCAAAAAGTGAATTCTCCGCATTTTCATATTGATTTCCATTCCAGTTTCTGTCTTCAATCCATTCGGAATCATGATTACCAAGAGTTACTCCCCATGGGATACCAAACCCTTCAAACTTCTTGATTATCCGCTTGGTCATCAGATCGGAAAAGAACCAGGATGCATTATCACCGGCCGTCATAATAAAATCAGGTTGCACTTTTTCCACTAAATCTTCTGTCATTTTAAGAGCTTTGGCATTTTCAAATGGATTTGCGGCCAATTGTATATCAGTAAAAACAAGAATCTTGAAATCTTCTCCATCCTTTTTGATGAGTTTATTTAAATTGTCCTGTGAAAATTCCTGTGAATCACTCCAGATTTCTTCTGAGGTTATCCCTCTGCTCCACAAAATACCGGCTATACTAAAAATCCCGAATAATCCGATTAGCAAAGCGAACACAATAAGAATACTTATAATAGTTCTTTTGATGCCCTTTTTCATGAATGTTCCTCCAAAAAACTTATATTTCTTTTTTTATTCAACCATTTAAGTCCCAGCCATTATCGCAAGGCAGATTTATTATAAATCTGGTGTATTTGTCCTTTTCAGTTTCAACTTCCATACTTCCATGATGCTCTTTGATAATACCATAACTGATATAAAGACCAAGTCCGGTTCCTTTATCCCTGCCTTTTGTGGTGAAAAAAGGATCGTAAATCTTATTTACAATATCATCAGGAATTCCAGGTCCGTAATCTTCAACTACAATTTCAAGCCACAACCTATTATCTCTTTTGAATTGACTACACCTTAAATTTATAATCTTATCTTCATCATAAGCTTTATGTTTTTCATTTAAAGCATCCTGGGCATTTGTCAGCAAATTCATTATAACCTGTTGTATCTGCTGGCTTCGGCATTTTATTTGAGGCAGATTTTCTTCAATATTTACCCTTAAATCGATTTGGTCACGATTTATTACAGTATTAACCAGTGATGTTGTCTGTGAAATAATATCCTCAATATTTGCATAGCTATGCTCTTTGCCATTCCTTCTGGAGAAATTCAATAAATTCCTGACAATTTCAGCAATCCTGTTGGTTTCATGAACTATTTCTTTTGCATATTCTTTTATTGATGCATCATTTGGGTCAGAATCCAATATAATCTGGCCATAATTCATAATTCCATTGAGTGGATTATTTATTTCATGAGCAACTCCACTTGCAAGGGTACCAATGGATTCAAGTTTTTGTTGACTTCTAAGCTGTGACTCAAGCTCTATTCTGCTCTTTTCTTTCTCTTTTTCTTCTGTAACATCTACAAAACTAATAACCACTCTATCTATGTGACCATTTTTACGTAAAATAGGAAAACCATTTACAATAAGCCATCTTATATCCTTTGAGGAATTGGAAACAATCCCCATCTCATAATTTTCTAAAATACTTTTACTTTTAAGCACAATTGAAACAGGATATTTATCGGTAGTTAAAAGATTTCCATCAACATCAGTAAAACTCCAGATTTCATCAGCGGCCTTTTTACTAACCATTGTTTCACTGGAAACTCCTAAAATATTACAAGCCATTGAATTTGAAAATAAAATCGATGAGTCTTCTGAATGGACAACAATTCCTACCTGAAGCTTTTCAAGTAATAGTCTTAGTTCTTCCTCTTTCTTCTTCAAAATATCTGTGAACTTCAGCTGTGCAGTGACATCTCGTATAATGCAATGGGTTTGTTTGAAACTACCGTCATTGCCATATCTAACTCTACCATCAATGTGAACTTTGATTTTTTCTCCATTCTTCTTTGGCATGTCAAATTCTGTGGATATACTACCATTTGATTTGAACTTGGAAAAATTGTTACTCCATTCATTAATAATTTCCGGTTGTATGAAATCCCCAAACCATTTCCCGTCAACTTCTTCTCTGTCATAACCAAATAAATCCAACCAAGCATTGTTGATTGTTATAAATCTACCGTTTTTATCCAGTGATTGATATGGTAAAGGGGCATTCTCATATAAAAATTTAAATAACTCATTAGCTCTTATCATCTCTTCTTCAGCTGCTTTTTGCGAAGAAACATCTATTATATTTGTCATAAAGTACATGGGCTGACCTATCGTATCTCTTCTGATTGATGTGTGTACATCTGCCCATAATACTGACCCGTCTTTTCTTATATATCGCTTATTGAATCTAACTGTTGTATTTATACCTTCAAGCAAACTTGAAACTGTTTTACGGCTTATGTCAATATCATCAGGATGAGTGAGTTTCTCCCATGTTTGCCCTTCAAGCTCCGCTTTTGTGTAACCAAGCATTTTGCAAAAAGCATTATTAACCTTTACGGGTCCATCAGTGCCTGTTATAGATTTACCAACAGGTGAATTATTGAAAATATATTTATACTCTTCTTCACTCTCTAGAAGTTCATTCTCAATCTTGTTCATTTTCAATTTAAGCTCGCTCTTTGATTTCGTGAATAAAGATATATTCTCAAGCCATGTATCAACCTGATATTTAGCTGTTTCATTTAATTTAAACCCATCAGCAGGTATATAAAACGGGTTGTCGTGAACCTGATTCTTCCATATTATATAAGGGTGTACCTGAATAATATTTAATATCATTTCATCAGAAAACTTATTCATGTTATATCTGCATATGGAAGAAACAGGGTGCTTTGAAAAAATAGTATCATTTAATTTCCATTCATATTCCATTATTTTATCAAAGCCATCCTCATAAGCTAAAACCCAACTTAGTTCGCCGGTTAAGGCAAATCCATCATATGAGTCCTCTTTTGCCCTTTTCGATTCATCAATGAGTAATTGCACCATTAAATCCGGATCAAATATTCCTCCTTTGGAATATGAATCATCCTTATCAATTAAGGTAAATTGATTTTTTGCAATATAATCTTCTAATTCAACTTTGGATTTCAACTCATTTAAAAGGGTCTGTGTATTGATGTCACCGATTATATATGCACAGCGAAAATTGTTTTCAAGATTTGATTTAATAAAATTCACAAGTATGTCAATGGTTTCTGTCTCTTCAGAATACAAGAGAACCATGTGTTCATCAGGTAAAACCATAGAATGCTCCGCACTTTTCATCATAACTGCCCCTCCAGTTTAATCACATGAAATTCTCATATATATGCAATATATTTTATTTAAATAAAATATACATCAGTACAAGCTTACTCCAGTTGCTCATATTATTCAAGAATCTGTAATTTACAGATAGTTTAGATTTTAAAAGGCTTAAACAGTCTGGTTTTATCAATAACCTCTTAATGGTATATAAATTCAACAATATCATTATTCATAATTGATATAGTATGCTTCAAATTTTATAACCATTCCATAGCAAACAAATATAAATATAAGCATACCGATCTTATAGTTGATTTTAAAAATTTGTTTGTTTAATATAGAACAGAAACATTAAGTGATAAAAAATAAGCAGGTATATGATGAAAGAATGCAATTCCAATTGGACAATAGTTTGTTATGGTAATATTCTGAGGAGTCAGGTTCTTGAACAATATTTACGGTATTATGCAAAACTTTATGGCATTGAACTTCTTCCTAATTCTGCAGGAATAGCGGGGAAAGAAGAATTCCCGGACAAAACTAAGCTGTTTCAGGAAATTTCCAACGAACTTGACAGAAGAGGCATACCTCATAATCTACATAGAAATCCCTGGGACAGCGATGTAGAACGAACCATATCTGAATCCTGTATCGTTATTTGTGCAGATCAAATTGTGAAAGCTACCGTCTTAGAAAGAATGAAAAGCAAAATTGACAAGAACAAAGTTTTTACATTTTATGAAGCTATTAATGAAGGTGAAAAAGATTTTGAAGATACATATGATTATGACAACAAAAGACAGGATCCTATCAAATTTAAAAATGCATTTGAAGAGCTTGAAAGAATATCCCGAAAAATGATTGATTTACTAACTTAATTATCAATGCTGTAAACAGCAAAGCCAATATTTAGTTACTATTCATAATATCATTGTAAATTTAATACTGCGGGCGTATAATATTTATACAGATAAATACAGGAGGCTATGATTATCCGTGCAGTAAGTGGGCGCTTTGCAGGATGGGAGCCAGTAGCGCAACCGGCCATAGAAGATTACCTTCCATATACCGGGAGGTTTTTATTTTGTCAACTAAGAAGAAAAGGTATTTACAGCAGATTTTCAGAGACCCTCCGAAATGACCCTGGGATACCATATCACTTCACATTTCTCTCACATGGGTATAGCCTCCTGAATCTGTAACTGTCTCTAATTTCCAATCAAAATCTTACTTATATTTACCAAATTCCATACCTGCATCAAAAAAAGCTTTTACATTTTCATATGGGCTGCCATCTCTTATTGAATCACTGGTACCTAATATAAATCCACCTTCTTTACCCAGCACCTCACAGGCATAACGGGTTTGTTCCCTTATTTCTTGAGTAGTGCCGTATCTGACCTTTATGCAATCAACATATCCGCTTAAAACAGTCTTACCCTGCATAATCTTCTTTATTTCTTCAGCATTTGTGTCACCGGCAGGCGGCGGAGTCAGTGTTGTAATCATATCCATGCCTGTGTCCGTAAAATCCTGAGCTAGCGGCATTATCTTGCCATCATCATAAAAGTGGAAATATGCATCATAAGAATGAGTTAATTCAACATCTTCCTTTATTCTGTCAAGGAATAATTCCCTGTACATTGCAGGAGACCATCCTGTACTTAGACTGGCATTGAACCAGGCTTCAAAAATAAAATCCGCTCCGTTTTCAAGTGTGTGTTTTAAAAGCTTTTTATAGTAATCATGATAGAAATCCAATGCATCCACCAGGAATTCCTTATCGTCATAATAGAGCATAAGAACATTTTCAAGACCCATGGTATTAACAAGCAAATCATCTACACCACCACATATCCTGGTATGCACAATGCCTTCTTCCCCTACTTCTTTAACTTTATCCAGAAAGACAGGTTGTGGAAAGTGTTCTTTAGCTATTAACAGATAATTTAGTTTTTCCAGGTCGCTTCTTTCCTTTAAAAGAGGCTCAACCATGTGTGGATTTGGTTGAATGCCATAAGTTTTATCGCCTGAATCCGGATTTGCCCATATCTGCCGTAACCGTCCTGCCGGTGTATCGAAAATTGTTGTTATGTAATCCTTTTTATCATTGTCTTTAATTTCATGTATAACTGTTCTTTTTACATCACGTAAATACTTAGAGTCTGGAAAAGCACTCATGTAGTCATATGATTCAGCAAAGTGATATGGAAATCCTGATGAAGTAAATATAATTGGATCATAATCAAATTCCGACTTGAGTTCAAGATGTGTTTTACCGTATTCCAACAACCAGGCCCAAATCCTTGGTGCTATTGGAATTCTGTCAGGAAGCTCCCCTTTCATCACAGCAAGATGTCTCTGTCGCGAAGTCATTTCCATGGTAATACCCCCGTATTCAAACTATATGGCAATTATACTATAAACATGTGCTAATTCGACATATATTATATAATGATGGAAAAAGAATCCGGCGGGCTGTAAAATACTGTCTGGTGATAATATTGGAAGATTCTCACGAAAATCTAAAAATACCAGGTATTTTCTGATTTCAGGCTGTTAGTTTAATAATTATGATATTATTATGTAAAGCGATTCTATTATAGACTGCATGCTTGGAGAGCAAAATGAAATTTAAATTATTCAAAGCCCTGACGTACGATGGTTCTGATAAAAGAAGAAATGACCCATGGAGAATCTTATTGTTTGCCCTTATAGACACCGCCGCTGCCGGGGTCGCATGGATGATGGGAAAATGGGTTTATTATACACAAAATGTCCTTCAACTTGGTTTGTTCCTGGCATTGGTCATTACACCCATGGTTATTCTGGATATGGTTACTGATCCTTTATTGGCTGTTTTTGTAGACAGATTTGAGTCTAAATTCGGAAAGTTCAGACCAATCATGGCAGTAGGAACACTGCTGATAATAGTACCCGGAATAGTAATCTTCACTTATCCTGTTGAAACCGCATTACCGGCCTGGTTGGATCTCACAATTCTCATAGCTATGTATGTTGTTCTGATATTTGGGTTTACAACACTGGGTACTGCAGCCAAGGCAGGTCAGGCGGTAATTACTCAGGACCCCAAACAAAGACCACTATATTCGATGGCGAAAACTATATTTGAAGGCGGGGTTATGATTGGAGCTACCCAGATATTATATGGTGACTTCTTCGGGGAATTGCAGGATCCTCGAGTATGGAGAATAACAATAATTATACTTAGTCTCATTTCTATATTCTCTGTGTCGGCTGCAATGATTGCAATCTCCAACAGGGATAAACCAATATATTACAACGTAGGCAAACTGAACAAAAAGAAGGTGAAATTTTCTGAATATTTCACTGTAATAAAAAGAAACGGTCCTCTTAAGAGGTTACTGGTTGCGTCTGTATCTGACACCTTTGCAGCTTCCATTAGGTCCGGATTTTCAATATATCTTTTTGCCAATATAATCCAACAACGTCAAATATATAATGAATTTGATTTCATCAGTTCAATATTTGTCGGATTGCCTATTTTGTTCATCGGAATCTACATAGCAACCAAAAGCAGCTCAGTAAAAACATACACCGGCGTTGCTTACATTCAAACAATCCTGGGAGTATTGGGATTTATTGCTGTACTAATATTTATTCCGGCAGGACCGGAGTATATGTACAGTGGTCTTTCAATAGGTGTCTTTACAATTTGGATAATCTGGAGTTTATACCTGAGTTCCAATGGTATTACAAACGGTCTTTTATCTGCAATGGCTGGAGATTTAACCGATTATGAATATGTACAAACCGGTAAATTTATACCGGCTACCATCGGAGGAGTAATCGGAACAATTAGGAAATTATCCACAACTGTTAAAGGAGTTATTATATTTGCCGTCCTGGCATTCTGCGGTTTCGGTGGTATCGGAGAATCATCGGTTGTCGCTGAGAACGTTTTTATTAATTACCGCTTTTACTACTCAGTAATAGTAATAGTCTTTCTACTGCCTGCAATCGGGCACTTCATTACTGTACTGGCGATGAGGAAATATCCTTTGACTGAAAAGAAAATGCAGGAAATCTCTGAAATAATGCTGAATGACAGAGGATTGGCTTCAAAAAAAGAATAATGCATTTCACCACTTCATTCCTTTATTGTCCATTTTTTGTAATCATATATCAAATGATTACAATTATATTCCACCAGAAGCTCTTCCCCTCTGAACTCCTGCTTTACCCAGGGGTTTTTGATCAGCGGCCATTTATCATAATCCACCGAAATACCGTCAATATAATCCTCTCTGGTTCCATCTGATATAAATTTCATTTTCATTTCTGTCTCGCCGATGGATTCATATACCAATGTAAGATTTTCGTCATCAAATTCAACATTATCAAATTTCGAATCAACCATATCCATGAATTCATCAAGTCTATCATAGGCATCGCTTATCTCAACCACAAAAGCCAGTTTTTCAGTTTCACGCCTAAATGTATTTTCACATGAATTCCAGTCAAAGGAAGAACTTAAAAACAAAGCGAGCATAAAATCCCCATAATCCAGGTAAATCCTGCCTTGAGCACACCGATTTATACATTTATCATAGTTTGTCGGGATATAACCAATAATAAATCTATTGTGCGGTCTTAGTTTTGTATCAGTCAGCTGCTGTGGATATTTCCTTAGGTCCTCCGCCAGAAAATGTTCCAGGTACCGGGGTTTTCTATCGGAAGGAATATTGTAAATTCCAATCAAGGTACTCTCGTATTGCATTACCCTCTCCCATGCTGTTGCACCGCTGTTTTCCACCTTAACTCCGCAAGGGTGTTCCATGTAGAATACCGAAGGACCGGGTCTGCCCGTAAAACAAACCCCCCATCTATGCATCTGGATATAATATCTGTCCATGAACTCAAGATACTCCTCCCTTGGTTTAACTCTCTCAACGGATGAAAACAGTGCAAAAGTCTTATTTATATAACTCGTGAGAAAAACATCATTTTCAATGGGCATCCTGCCTTCGGAAGACAGGTTAGGGTCATAAAAATGTATTCTATCCCTCAAATGATAGAAATGTCTTTCTTTATGATGATATGGGCTGCTTTTTTCTTTGATGATTTCTGAAATTATTTTCGGTGGTGTATAATCACTGATTGCAATCGGAATAGCAAAATGTGCTTCTGAATCATCATAGTTTTCAGGGGCAGCACCTCCAAACATAATCATGAGTATAACTGTTCCGGCACCATATTGGTTTTGAGCGGCAAATGGTTTATAAACACGCTCCTGTGGTATGGCCCAGTACCCATGAAGCCATGTTGCCGCAGCCTTAACAATCAACCATTCGGCTGCCATCCTTCCCTTGTTTTTAATTTCTTCGTTGTCAGCAAACTCACCAAGCATCCATAAAGGAACGAAGTGCATGGCAAAGTATGTTCCTGAGTTCCATTCGGGATCCCCTTCATGAACATACTCATTTATTATTCGCTCAAGGATTTTTTCACATGATGGATCATCATTGAAGATATTGGTCTTTATTTCTCCGGGATACAGTTCCTCTGCAAGGTATCTTGATATAACGCTCATCAAAAGGTGATTGGCTGTATAGCGTTCTTTATTATATAAATTTGTTTTAGTAAAAACTTCCTTGAATTCATTTCTCATATCGTCATCATATAAATGATGGAATCTGTGAAAATTATACAGACCGCCTATTAATCCAAAGCAACTTACAATAGAGTTAATTGACACATGAAACATTTCTTTTGCAACCTTTAGATGCTCATATGCTCCGGTTTTTTCATATCTATCAAAATGTGCAGCTGATATCCAAAACCCCTGCTTGGCACGTTTTACCGAATATACCGAACAATAGTAATTCAGAAGGTTATCTTTTCTACTTTGTATCAAATCTATTTGTCTGAAAATAATTTTCCTCCCCCGGGCACCTCTGATGTTCCCTGTATAATAAATTTTTGTTGATTCAATTATAACAAGGTTCTTTCCAAGATAAACACCTGCATCAACATTCTTACATCTGAAGTCCATTGCAACTATTATTTGCTATTATAAAACCTTTTCATTGATATTATGATTTTTCTTATACGCTTTCTAATAAATCTACCGAAGATAATCTGACCGAGGCTTCCGAAGTACGGCTCATATTCAAGGCTTAACATCAGTATGCACGGATCATAATCTGTAAGTTTGTAACAAAACCGGGCCTTTCGAAAGGGAAAGAAACTGCTCTCACCATTCTTTGAGAGGTCAAGCCTTATTTCCTTACCCTCATCCCATAGAACAACCTTTTCATCCATTTGCATGGGATGGACTCTTCTAGTTGCTCCAAGCCCCTCCCTTGCCTCGGAAATGAACTCACATGCTCTTACACCGGGGACATACATTGGAGCAAGAGACAAATCCCTGAGCTTATTCCATGCTTCCTCACGGCTGATTTCAACTGCTGCTGAGCCTTTTGCCTTGTACACTTTCATACCTCTTATTCCATAGCCCTGTAATAGGGTGACCGTTTATTAATAATCCATCTTACCAAAACTCCGAATAACCTGGTAAAAGGAAGATATTTTTTCATATTATGCCTGAATATCCGTTTGTAGTCCTCAAATGTATATCTCTGGAAAGCAAGGTCAAGCTGCGCTTTTTTGGTGTCAAGCCAATCAAGGAAATTTTCCTTGCTTGTAAAGCTTTCACTGCGAAGTGCCGGTATTCCGATTGAATCCAGCAAACCATTCATAAATTCACCATATGTCAACCTGCACTTTTCTCCTCCGCCAAGAAAATATGTATTACCGCTGTCAATTAGGTTCAGCCTCAGCTTTTCAGCCGCTGTTATCTGTGCAAGCCCTACATCAGAATCCAATATCATCTCAATTCTGGAATTGAACGGAAACTCAAATCCATATGCCAGTGTACTGAATTTCCAGACACCTTTTGACGGCATTACAGCTCCCAGCCTTGTAATACAATATTTGCTCACACCGGACTTCCTGACCTTTTCCTCTGACAATACCTTGCTTTTTGTGTAATCATCAATAGGTACGGGCTTTTGTTCGATTCTTACAGGAGGTTCCTGCCTTTGTGTCGGTCCCATCACTGAACATGACGAAGAATGTATCAGAACAGCACTGTCCCCATTTTCCACAATTGCCTTTGCTACATTGTCTGTTCCATCAACGTTTACAATATAGCATAATTCCCTGTTGCGGCTTGCGGGTGGAATTACTGCAGCCAGATGTATGACTGCATCCATTCCCTTCACAGCATTCAATACATCCTTATACTCAGCTATATCACCGAAAATGGTTGTTTTAATACGACCATGGTACAGCTTTGCCGCTTTGGCAGTCCTTCTGTTTTTCATTTCAAAAACAGTGACATCATGTCCTCTTTTTATAACCTCTTCCAATACTGCCTTTCCAATATTACCGTAGGCACCGGTAATCAAAACATTCATTTCATCACCTCTGTACCTACTATAAAAAAAAGATGATGTCTTGAACATCATCCTTCAGCACAAATCTTCTCACCTTAACAAGTAGTGCCCAATCACCCGAATGTACTACCCTCATTGGTTACCTTTATCTTATGAAGAAGCTGTACCCTGTTTCTAATATCAAGCTTCCTGTAAATATTTTTTATGTGTGTTTTAACAGTATTGATGGATATATAGAGTTCAGCAGCTATTTCCTTGTTAGTCTTCCCCTGCGCCAATGCTTCGATGATTTCTTTTTCTCTTTCGCTGATACTGTATTGTGAATAAAATTTATCTGCATTGCTCATTAAATCGTCCATAGGAGGTTCGTAATTGACTGTATAATGCTTGGTCAGGAACATATATACACTTACTGCAAAAACAGCATATGCTATATGTGTTGTTTTAAATGCACTATTCTTCAAAAACAATATGTCGATAATAAAATAGATGAACACGGGCAGAAAAGATACAACCACACCTTTTAATAGTTGTCTGTTTCCGCGAACCTCTGTCTTTCGTATAAAAGCCAGCGCAAGAATTGCCGGCGCTGATAACAGCAGACTGCCAAAACCAAATAAGGCTGTGAGGTTTCTTCCGGCTTCTGCCACCCAGCTGCCGTCTGTCAGGAATATTATAAACACAAGAACCGTACACAGTATAACCACACAAATAAACCCGTTTAAAAATCTTGCAAGATTCTTTTGTTTATCATCCAAAGGAAGTAGAAACAGTGTATATTTCAAAGTGAGGTAAATTGCCAGTGTAATGACACAGCACATGAAGATTGTTCCGAACAAAGCAAGGGGTTCACTGAATCCACTTATTACTTCAGCATATCCCGTAGAGTTAATATATGTATATAGAAAACCGATTGAAAATAATACAGTCTGTACATAAAGGACACCAAGGAAGTGCTGGATTGTTTTATCTTTAGTCCTGTAATAAAGGATTGTACTAAGTAAAGCAATTGACAGTATAACGGAAAAAACTATATAGAATGCAAACTCTGCAAGCAATGATAAAAGCATTTGAACCTCCTGCTTAATTCTAACACATTACAAAGGAAATTTTACAACACGAAACTTAAGTCTTACTTAATTTGAAGCTTTTATACTGCCGCTCTGTGATATAATCAAAAAAAAGGAGCTTGGTATGGACATTAAATTCTTTGATTGCAACTGTTCCATTGGAAGAACAAACATAACACACCCCGGAACCTTTGATTCTCCCGAAATTCTGGTAAAAAAAATGAAGGAATACGGCATTTCAAATGCACTTGTCTATCATGCAGTTGCCCGGGATCACTCTCCCGCAGAAGGCAATCCACTGATTGTTGATATTGCAAAGAAATATGATTGTCTTCATCCTGTCTGGGTGGTTATGCCCCACCATACAGGTGAATTCCTTAATCCGGCTGAGCTTGTAAATTCAATGAAAAAGCATAATGTCAAAGCCGTCAGGATATTCCCCTCTCCCCAAAAACATAACTATAGCATGAAAAAATATTCAACAGGCTCATTGTTTGATATGCTGGAAGCCGACAGAGTACCTTTGTTTGTTGATATTGATGAAATCGGATGGAATAATATAGATGATTTGCTGTCATCATATAAAAATCTACCGGTAATTCTTTGCAACACCGGTTATAGAGCTGATAGATACCTGTATCCACTGATGCAAACATATGAGAATCTATATATTGAAACCAGCCGATTCCTTTCGCACCTGGGTCTGGAAGCTCTTTGTAAAAAAGCAGGTTCCGACAGAATACTATTTGGCACATCACTTCCCCTTTATACAGGGTCCGGAGCAGTATTTTATATTAAAAACCTAATGATTTCTGAATCTGACAAATCAAAAATCGCAGCAGGTAACCTTGTAAGACTGCTTGAGGAGGTTAGGTTATGAAAAGAACAATCATTGACTGTCATTGTCACCTTGGCACTTATTTTAATTTTTATGTACCCGGACCAACTCCTGAGGATATGATAAAGAGCATGGACAATACCGGTGTGGAAAAATCCTGCATCAGCCCCCATATGAGCCTGACTTCTGATATTATCGGAGGGAACTCCTACATGCTGGAAACTGTAAAAAAATATCCGGATAGATTCATAGGTTTATTTACATATAATCCCCACTTCCCTGATCTAATGAAAACTGAACTTGATATTGCCTTTAGAGTCAATGGTGTAAAGGGTATAAAGATTCATCAGGGAACACACGGAACAAATCTGATGAATCCCGGATACAGGTACCTATATGATTTTGCAAATAAATATCGCCTTCCAGTACTTATTCATACCTGGGATATTCAGACCATAAAGGAAATTGAGGCTATTTCTGCAGAATATACCGATGCTGTTTTTATCATGGGACATTTCGGTGCTGTACCAGCCAATATGATAATCGCTGCTGATGTCATTAACTCCAGAAAAAATGTTGTAGGAGATACAACGGTATCAATGATGTTCGAAGGCAATATTGAGTGGCTGCACAGCCTGGTTGGCAACGAAAAGTTGCTGTACGGTACTGATATGCCATTCATCGACCCCAGGGTATGCCTGGGTAGAATACTGGCTGCTGATTTGTCTGAAAAAGACAAGGATTCAATACTGGGCTATAACATATCAAGAATTTTGGAAGGTGTAAGAAAATATGAAGTCTAGAAGCTATTTCTTCAACGAAGATATACTAAAACAAATCAGACAAAATTTAAAAACAAACCAGGCTGCCGCAGAGATGGCAGCCCGGTTTATAACAGAAACAAAATATTGGAAATCCCTTGATTATTCGGAATTGGCATCATTGATGTTTTCACCTGAATTAAAGCGTTCATGGTTTGTTTTGTCAGGCGGTTGCTGCCCGGTATGCAAGGAAAGTGTACCTATGTATAATTGGCTTCACGATCATATAAATGAACCCTGGAAAATGAAATGTCCCCACTGCTCCACTCTGTTCCCTTCAAATGATTTTGAATCATACTACAACTCAGGTCTTGATGCCACAGGTCGTTTCAGCCATGGAAAGGCAGACCGTTCTCTTTTAGTTTCTTCGGATGGTGGCCGGGTCATTGATGATGGAAACGGATGGTATGATGAAGAAGGAAAAAGATATATGTTCATCGGGGCTTATATTGCACATTGCCTTTGGGACAAAATTATAGTCGGAGGTATTTTTAATCTGGCATTTTCCTATGTTCTTACAGGAGATAAAGAGTATGCTGTCAGAGCTGCCGTTATATTACATTCCATTTCCAGATTCTGGCCTGAATTTGACTTTTATACCCAGGGAATAATGTATGAACAGGAGTTCAAGTCAAAGGGATATGTTGCTTACTGGGTAAACTCCAACAGAGATGTGCGTTTTTTTGCATTAGCATATGATCAGATTTTTGATTGCATCAAAAACAATAAGGAGTTGGAAGCAATTACCGGCAAATCTGCAGAATCAATTTGTAATGACATAGAAAATGGTATTTTTCATGATTCTCTTGCAAATATTGATAAAATCCACTCAAATCCACCTGAAACCCCTCACACAATTTCAATTATAAGAACCGTTTTGAATTTCGACAGGGATAAGACTGATATTCTTGAATCTATTGATGAGCTTCTAATTGAGGCCACTCAGATAGACGGTCTATCCGGAGAAAGCGGAATCAGCGGATATGCTGCAGTATCTCCACGGGCCATAGCTGATCTTCTTTGCTTATTTTCCAATCTGGATGACACATTCATTGAAAATATTTTTAAAAAGCATCCGCAGCTGTATAAAACCTACCATTTTCACATTGATTCCTGGTACAACGCTTTATATTATCCGGGTATAGGCGATTCCGCTGTCTTTGCATTAACAATGGGAAAATATACTGCTCTTTTTTCCAATTACAACCCGATGCTTTCTTTGTATTGTAAGTCAAGGGAGTGGTTTGCAATGAAATTGGCAGAATTCTTTGACGAACCTGATTTTGCCAGAAC
The DNA here is from genome assembly GCA_964475455.1 of uncultured Clostridiaceae bacterium. Taxonomy (GTDB): domain Bacteria; phylum Bacillota; class Clostridia; order DUPQ01; family DUPQ01; genus JAFGQE01. The sequence continues at coordinate 24,942 of CAYYXJ010000015.1, forward strand.
TATATTTTATTCAAACGACGGAGTAATTTCCGGAGCATTCAATAATGACTTATATATAGGGAGTCCGGTGAACTGGGAAAATAAGTTGAAAAATATTTTAGATATAAACGGATACGGTTTCAATTGGAAATCAGTAAACTACCCAAAGTGGAGGTTATCGTTATTACATACAGGAAAAGGCAATGACAAAACCATGCTGGCCATGCCCTATTCCAGTGGTGCAAACCATTGTCATCATGATGCGTTGAGTTTTCATTTATTTGCCAAGGGTTTGAATATGACCGCTGATTTTGGTTACCCACCGGTAAATTACGGTGGTTGGGAGACCAAGGAAGCAAATTGGTATAAGCAACCAGCCGCGCATAACACTGTAGTGATAGACAAAAAAATGCATACAAATATTCCACCTCACAAAGATGGATGTTTCTATAGATTTCCTGAATATGGAAGTAATCTGCTTTTCTCTGAAACTGAATTTGTCCATGTAACATACAATGATGCCCGGGAATATGCTGATGCGAAAAGGTTCGAGAGAATGTCTGCGCTGATTGATATATCGGATTATGACTGTTACTGTATTGATATCTTCCGGGTAGACGGAGGTACTCAACATGCCCGGTTCCAGCGAAGCACATATGCAAAAATGATGACCAAAGGACTGTCACTTTCCACAGGAACAGAATATGATAATGAAAAAACAATAATGAAAAACTTCATGACGGATGAAAATCCTGAAAAAGATTGGTTCATTGATTTCGATCTTGATGATAAAAACAATGTACTGGATAAACCGGAAGATCTGCATTTACGATATCATCCATTGACACCTGAGGTTTCAGCTACAATCTGTGAATCATGGGTCGATGTCACCAGGATGTCTCAAACGGACAATGATAAAACCGGGAACCGTGTTGTATGGATACCCACGCTTATTGAAACCACAAAGAGCAGCCAAACACAATTCACAGGGATTCTTGAACCTTATCGGGATAAC
>CAYYXJ010000016.1:0-432 GCA_964475455.1 uncultured Clostridiaceae bacterium
AACGGGTTGTGCCTCAGATACCATGAATGAATTATATTCTCTTTCCATGTCAATTTCCACTGTTGCCCCGGCTTTTTGTGCAGCTGTTTCCAATGCTTTTATAATGATATTCGAAGATTTTTCAAGTTTTACTGCATTTCGGCTTCTGACCTCTCCTTTGACAACTGCTTTTTCACATACAATGTTCAATGCGCGGCCACCTTCTATTATTCCGATATTTGCAGTTGTTTCGTTGTCGATTCTTCCCAGTGTCATATTTGTAATGGCTTCAGCAGCAACATTGATGGCGTTTATACCTTTTTCGGGCTCCATTCCCGCATGGGCTGCTTTACCGGTGATATTTACATCAATAGCATAGTAAGATGGTCCGCCGATAACAATTGTATCCAGAGTATCATTGTCCAGTAAAAATCCTTTTTTTGCACTTATTTT
>CAYYXJ010000016.1:442-4345 GCA_964475455.1 uncultured Clostridiaceae bacterium
CAGATATTATATTAACTGCAACTGACCCAGCCAATCCGATATCTCCGCCTGAGTCAAGGACATAGGCAAAGTCCGCATTTATTTTATCAGTATCAAGATGTCTTGCCCCTATAAGACCTATTTCTTCGGCAATGGTAAATACCAGCCAAATATCACCGTGTTTTCCTTTATATTCATTTAGATTCTGAGCAAGATTCAGCATAGCAGCAACACCGGAAAGATCATCTGCCCCAAGGACTGTATCTCCCTCACTTTCTATATACCCATCCCTAATAACAGGAATCTTGTTCCTGCATGGATGAACCGAATCCATATGTGCCATGAACATAACTGAATCATTTCCAGGTTCTCCTGAAATACGGCAAATAACATTCCCAGCAGTTCCACCTGCCTTTATTCCAGCTTCATCCTCATAAGGTTCATAACCAAGTTCCTTCAGTCTTTTCATTATGAAATCCGCCATAAGCCTTTCATCAAGACTTTCATTGTCTATTCTGACTAAATCCATGAATTCATCGACTATTGTCTTTTTCATTTTAATTCTCCTTTCAGGTCCAGGTCCGCAAATCCATTCTGTCTGAAGGCTTCATATAGAATCACAGCCACCGAATTTGCCAGGTTCAATGACCTGATGTTCCCGTTCATTGGTATCCTGATGCATTTATCATAATTATTTCTTAAAATATTTTCATCAAGACCTTTTGTTTCCTTGCCGAAAACAAAGAAATCATTGGGTAAGTAACTGAATTCCGTATATGATTTCTTTGCTTTTGTAGTAGAAAAATAAAAATTTCCGGTCTTGTTCACTTCAAAGAAATGATCAATGGAATCATAATATCTGACATCCACATTTTCCCAGTAGTCCAGGCCGGCTCTTTTCAGATATCTGTCTGAAGTTGAAAATCCCAAAGGTCTGACCAGATGCAAAGTAACTGCAAGTCCTGCACAGGTTCTCGCAATATTCCCGGTATTCTGAGGTATTTCAGGTTCCACCAGAACTACATTCATTCAGCTTTCCTTCCGGGTTTAAGAATTTTGATAAGCAATGGTTCCTTAATTGAAATTGCGTGCTCGGGGCAAAGTTCCTGACAACAGAAGCATCTGATACAACCCCTGTAATCAAATTCCGGCTTTTTATCAACCATGGTTATGACTTCGGCGGGACAATTGCGTTTGCAAACTGCACAGCCAACACATATTTCTTTGTTAACAACGGGTTTGGACTTTATTGAAGTCAGCAGCTTATTATTTAACAAATTTTTCTTCAGGAACCCATTGTTTTTCTTGTAAGGTATCTTGAAATCACTGACCTTGAAATCATTTATGTTGCCCCCGACTGCTTCATATTCCAAAGGGATTCCTCTTTCAACGGCCTGCGCCATTATATATGAATCCTCAACTTTCAATTTAATTACATCATGGGCAGCCATATCAATAGAAAAAGGATTTTCAGATGCCATCAAAAGTCCCAGTTTCCTGGTTGTTCCGGCAGAAGGTCCGTTGCCTTCCATGGCTTCAATGGCATCCATTATTGTTAAATCAGGATCAGCAGCCAAACATATATCAATCATGTTGGATGCAAATGCATTGTAATCAGGTGTATTCATATGATGAGTTGCTTTTTCAGTGCCGGCTATGGCACCGAACATATTCTTTACTGCTCCTGTATAAGTCATCATCCCATGGGTCTTCAATTTCGGAATATTTATTACAAAGTCTGCATCTGCCAATGGTTTCAAAATACTGAAACTTCTATTACGCCCATAGGCATCCAACACCACCTTGACCGTTGTTGTATCATAGTTAAGCTCTATTCCGTGTTTCAGACAGATATCAGTCAATCCGTTGACTTTATAACTTTTCTTAAAGGTTATCTTTGTATAAGGACCACCCGGGCTTTCCACAACAACCGGGGTTGCCCCAGCTTCCTTGACCAGTCTGCCTATAGCTCCTACAAGCTCCGGATGAGTTGTGGCATTGTTATCAGGACTCAAAGGCAAAAGAAGGTTGGGCTTCAAAGCCACAACCATCCCTTTTTTAATAAAGTTTGTAATACCGCCCAGGTCGTCAAAAAGCTTCCTGACCGCACAATAAACTTCATTTTCATCGTATGTGCTGCAGGCACACAGACTTACTTTTGATTTCTCCACCATTTTATCAGGATTCAAAATATTCATTGAGTTCAGCTATGAGTTTATTTGGATCAAGACCATGCACCGCTGAAGCCTCTTCAATGGATTCACCTGACGCCGAAGGGCATCCGATACAGTGAAGTCCATTCTTGAAAAAAATCTGCGCACAATCCGGATCCATTTTCAAAACATCAATTATTATCATGTCCTTTGTTACCTTTGCCATATAAATACCTCCAATTTGTATTATTCATTTATACCCCTGTTAAAGGGATTTTCACATATTAATCTTTGATTCAAGTCTTTTGGCTATCTCATCAAGCAAATCTTCTGCATAAGATACTACTACATTTCCTGAATCACACAACATGGCCATGTCACCTGTCATTATCCCTGATTCAATGGTTTCCCTGCTTGCCGATTCAAGTTTGTCAGCAAACTCCACAAGTTTATCATTTCCATCAAGCTGCCCGCGTTTTCTGAGTGCTCCTGACCAGGCAAAAATTGTTGCCATACTGTTAGTAGAAGTTTTTTCTCCCTTTAGATGTTTGTAGTAATGCCTTGTCACCGTCCCATGTGCTGCTTCATATTCGTAGCAACCTTCAGGGGAAACAAGTACACTTGTCATCATGGACAGACTTCCGAAGGCCCGGGCAACTAGATCAGACATGACATCACCGTCGTAATTTTTACAAGCCCAGACCATTCCGCCTCGACCGCTGATTATCCTGGCTATCACATCATCTATAAGTGTATAGAAATACTCTATTCCCGCTGCTTCGAAACTGGATTTATATTCCTTTTCAAAGATTTCCTGGAATATATCCTTGAACCTGTGGTCATAAATCTTGGAAATGGTATCCTTTGTAGCAAACCAAAGGTCTCTTTTCCTTTCGAGTGCATATCTGAAGCAGGAATGTGCAAAATGGTTGATTGAGTCTTCAGTATTATGCATCCCTTGAATAATCCCACCTTTTTCAAACCCCTTGATGACCTTCGATTTTCTTTCACCGGATTTTGAAGTGAAAACAAGCTCTGCAACACCGGGTTCATCCACCTGCAGTTCAACTGCAGAATAAACATCACCATAGGCATGTCTTGCAATTATTATTGATTCTTCCCAGGTTCTGACATATGGCTTTATATTATTTACCATGATCGGTTCACGAAAGACTGTACCATCAAGAATGGACCTTATGGTACCATTAGGACTCTTCCACATTTCCTTAAGCTTGTATTCCTCAACCCTCTGTGCATTGGGTGTAATCGTAGCGCATTTGACTCCAACACCATACTCTTTAATTGCCCTGGCTGCTTCAACAGTTACATTATCATCTGTCATATCCCTGTTTTCCAGACCTAGATCAAAATATAAAGTATTCAGCTGAATATAAGGATTCAACAATTTGTCTTTGATCATAGACCAAAGTACACGGGTCATTTCATCCCCGTCCATTTCCACCAATGGAGTCTTCATTTCGATTTTCGGCCGCATTTTATACCCTCGCAGTTATATGTTATTCCTGTATTCCATTTTGCCGGATTCATACAGGTTGTTTCCGTCGCAGTCTATTATAACAATTGCCGGAAAATCTTCAACATATAATTTACGCAGTGATTCAGGGCCAAGTTCCGGGTAGGATATTATTTCCTGACTTTTTATACACCTCGACAGTAGGGCTGCCGCCCCTCCGGTTGCAGCCAGATATGCACATTTATTTTTTTTCATTGAATCAATTACTTCTTTGTTCCTGTTACCTTTTCCTATCAT
>CAYYXJ010000016.1:4389-6757 GCA_964475455.1 uncultured Clostridiaceae bacterium
ACCGCTGGTTGTAGGTCCTGCCGGTCCTATTATCTTTCCCGGGCCTGCAGGTGCAGGTCCGGCATAATATATGGCTTGTCCCTTTGGATCAAATGGGAAACTGCCCGTTGCCCTGTATTCATTGATCATCTTTTCATGGGCTGCATCCCTGGCCATGAATATGGTTCCTGTAACCAGGACAGCATCACCGGACCTGAGCGATATTATTGATTCCCTTGACCATGGATGAACCAGTGATATTTCCTTCATATCAGGACCTCCTTGTGCCTCATTGCATGACAGCAAATATTGACCGCAACAGGCAATCCGGCTATATGAGTCGGGAAAGACTCTATGAATACATCAAATACCGTTACACTGCCGCCTATACCTGAAGCACCTATACCGGTTTTATTAAGCAAATCAATTAGTTCCAATTCCAGATTTGCATCAATTTCCTTACTGCTTCTTTCACCCGGCCTCCTTAGAAGCGACCTTTTGGAAAGCATCATGGCTTTTTCTGCGGTACCACCGAGTCCTACTCCCACGAATAAAGGAGGACAGGCATTGGGACCTGCTTTTTCAACTGTTTCAACTATGAACTTTCTCACACCTTCAATTCCGTCTGAAGGTTTCAGCATTGTAAATGAACTCATGTTTTCACTTCCAAAACCCTTGGGCATTACAGTTATGCCAACCTTGTCTCCGTCAATGAACTCATAATGAATCACAGCCGGCGTATTAGTCCCTGTGTTGACCCTGTCCAGAGGATGTAAAACAACAGATTTTCTCAGATATCCTTTTTCATATCCCAGTGCAACACCTTCATTTATCATATCTTCCAGTGAATTCCCGGTAAAGAAAACCTCCCTGCCTATATCAACGAAAATAACTGCCATTCCTGTGTCCTGACACGATGGAACATTATTCTCTGAAGCATATTCTGCATTATCAATCAACTGTTCCAGAATTTTCCCTGCGAGTGGGTTCTTTTCTATTTTAGCTGCATCATAATAACATCGTACTACTTCCTCAGGAATTCTGTACGATGCTTCAATGCACATTTTTTCAACTGCATCTCTTATAAGTTTTGTATTTATTTTTCTCATTTCAATAAAATGGGGGTCCTCCATCGGACCCCCGAAAAAATTATTTGTTTACAATATCCTTCAGAGCTTTTCCTGCTTTGAAAACAGGTGCTTTTGAAGCCGCAATTTTAATTTTTTCCATTGTGGATGGATTGATGCCTTCCCTAGCCGGTCTTTCCTTGACACTGAATGTACCGAAACCTACCAATGAGACCTTGTCACCTGCAACCATAGCTTCCGTAAGTACATCTGTGAATGCGTTACATGCCTTTTCAGCATCCTTGCGTGAAAGTCCGGTCTTATCAGCAACAGCTCCTACTAATTCCGATTTTTTCATGATTTTACCTCCATAATTTATATACTAATATTATCCCTTTGTTGTTTTATAGTCAAGTAACTAACGACTATTCGGCAGTGGACCGAAATATTGGTAATACGTACATCTTATTGTTCCATTGTATATTTTCCTTTTTTTACTTGCACGTATTCCAATTGTTTTTTCAAAACCATCATCATCTGTTAAAATATATTTGGACCATTTTTCGAATTCCGTCATTTTTCTACCAAGATTATAATACATATCAGATATTTCACTTTTATCAGACAATCTGAGCCCGTAAGGAGGATTTGCTATCATAACCCCGTATTCTGCAGGTTTTTCAATATCCCTGAAATCTGAAACCCTGAAACCAACAGCATTTGAAACACCCGCCATGGAAGCATGTTTTTTTGCAATTTCGATGTTTTCAGCGGATATGTCACTACCGAAAATCAATACATCCGTGATATGTCCCTCCCCCCTTCTCGCCTCTTCTTTAAGATCTTTTAATATCAGGCGATTGTTGTTTGACCAGCCTTCAAAAATAAATTCTCTGTTGATACCCGGAGCTTTATTCATCGCAATCATGGCTGCTTCTATGGCAAATGTACCGGAACCGCAGAAAGGGTCCAAAAGAATACGACCCGGACGCCAGTAGGATATCTGAATCAAAGCGGCTGCAATTGTCTCCTTTAATGGTGCCTCGACATTCAGTGTCCTGTATCCTCTTTTATGAAGGCCTGTGCCGGTGGTATCCAGACATACCGAAACAATATCCTTATGTATAAAAACCTCCACGGGATATGATGCACCGGTTTCATCTATTTTATCAATTCCATATGACTTTTTTAATTTATCGACAATAGCCTTCTTTGATATGCTCTGACAGTCCCGGGTACTGAATAGTTTTGAATCTATGCTTGATGCACTGACCGGAATGCGTGCATCCGTTGAAAGATATCCTTTCCAGTCCAGTGAGTAA
>CAYYXJ010000016.1:6847-25866 GCA_964475455.1 uncultured Clostridiaceae bacterium
AATTCCCTGTTTCAATGTAAATTCTCTCTGCAGTACGCAACCACAGATTACATCTTGCAATATCCGTGAAATCTCCCTCAAAAGAAATCCTTCCGTTACTGACAATGAGGTCTTTATAGCCCAGATTGTGAAGTTCCCTGGAAACAACGGATTCAATACCGAAAACGCAGATAACTATAATTTTCATACTTGTCCCAACTTTTTATTTTCAATGGTTATCTCTGATTTTCCATTTTCAATAACAATGGTTTTTCCCAGAGCCCTGAGAGCTCCACGGGTATTTCCTGGAAGACTTATTTGTATTGTGATTATACTTTTATCATCTGATTTTCTCCACGCAAGGCCTGCCGTACCGAAAACTGTTTCAATCACACCTGAAGCATATTGGATGTCTTCCGGAAACTGAGGCTCCAGTAAAAACAACCCCTCGTCATTGAAAAATCTAAGCCCGGCTAAATTTCTCAGTAAATATGAAACAACACTGCCGAACATCGGGTGATTCCCTGAGGCATTTCCATCCCATGTTTCCCATAATGTGGTCGCACCGTTTTTCATCATATATCCAAACGAGGGATAACCTTCCCTTTTCATCATTTTTTCTACAGTTGAAAGCAGTCCATGCTCAGACAGAACATTGAAGATAAGGGATGTGCCAAAAATTCCTAGCATCATCCTGTAATCGTTCTCTTGTATATATTTATCAAGTCCCTTGGCCACGGACTGACAGTTTTCCAATGGAACCATCCCAAAGGCAAGTGCATATACACTGGAGCAGTAGCGACCGGTTCCATATTTCATTTCTTTTCTATCAAGGAATTCCTCATTGAATCTTTGCTTTACCCGTCCGGCAAGTCTTTCATGATAGACAGTACTTCTTCCGATTGTCTTACCCATGTCAATGCAGATGGAAATACACTTGTAGAAATAACATGTATTTACAATTGCCGGATCCATGGCGTCAAATATTGAATCAAGGTTTACTTCATCAACACCATAGCCTTCAACCGGAAGACACCAGTCACCCAGACACCAGCTGCCGTCCTCCTCTTTCCTGATTATCAAATCAGGATTTTTGGTTTCAAGATATTTAATCCATTTACATACAACCGGGTAAGCTTTTTGTAAGATTCTTCTGTCAAAGGTATGGTTGTACAAAACCCAGGGAACTATGGCACATGCACTTCCCCAGGCCGGTCCTCCGCCACCTCCGTAAAATGGAACTGTATGTGGTATGAATCCTGTCTCGGAATCCTGGGAGGCGAAAATATCCACCATCCATTTTCTGTAAAATGCCTCTGCATCAATTGACAGAAGCGCACTGTCGCAAGTTACCTGACCATCGCCTGTATATCCCAGTCTTTCCCTGTGTGGACAGTCTGAAGGAACTCCGCCATGCATATTTGATAGCTGGGTCTTGACATAAGCTCCATAAATCCATTCTATTGTTTTATCAGAACATTCAAATGATCCTTTTCCCTCAGAAGCGCCATGGATAACTTCAACCCTGATATCAATTATTTCTACATCTTCATCTTTTTCCAACATGAAATATCTAAATCCGCGCCAACCGAATGTTTCTCTGTATTCAACTTTTTCCTGCCCACCGAATATATACTTATTCTCCTGTATCTGCCACAGCCCTCCGGAAGGCCCATAGTCGGGTTCACCATCTTTCAAACCCTCAAAGTAACTTATGGTAAAGCTGGCTCCCCTTGGAGCTTTGGCGATGACCTTGACCCTGCCTGATAAATTGGTTCCGGCATCATAGATATCATCTTTCAAAAGTCTGGGTTCAATCTCGCCCGCAACAAAATCAAATGCATCAAATTGACTCTCCATGGACCCGTGCTTCCAATCAATTACTTCACAAGTCATGTTACCGTCAAATGCTAGCCCGATATTGTCATTTCTTATTTCCCCGAAATATATATTATTGAACTCAAGGGGACCTTCTGTGCAGAAAGTATTTTCATCCAGGATGAAAGTATCTCGGTTTTCATTCTTATATACAAAAGTGAATTCCATGAACAATCTTGGTTTTCCATAAGACATATCGCCTTCAATGCACCTTTCAATTTGATTGAAAAAGCCATTTCCAAGCATGGTTTCAAACCTGTTGAGCCCTTTTTCCAAAAGAGGTGTAATATCATGTACATTGTATAGGACTCTCTTTGATGAGTGATCTGTATATGGGTATAACAGATTCGCAAGATCTCTGTGGGCATAATCCGTCCAACCCGGTACATTTACAAAATCAAATGGTTTCCTGTCATTGATCTTCATTTCATAGTAACCCAGCCCGGACACAGCAACCAAACAGTAGTCCAACTCATCCTTTACGTAAAAGTCTCCGTAAAAAACAGGATTTTCAGTTTCTCCCGGATGGGTAATCCATTTAAAGTCATGGTCTGATTCCAGATATCCGGTTGCAAACCGATTGCCTTCTGATTCATATACTTCACCCTCAACGGTTGTAACCTGAAGGTTCCAAATATATAAGCTCATTGATGTAAGATTAACGCCTTCATATTTGATGTTTATGCTGACATTACTTTGAACAAGTCCTGAATCCCAGCAAAGCCTGCTTCCCTCAAAAACCTTGATTCTATAATCCTGTTGATAAATTGCTTTATCCCCGCAAATAAAACTCCAGGAAAACACCGGTTCTGCAGTGTCAATTCCCAATGGGTTTATACTTCCTTCACATTTCGCATTACAAATCATAATTTATTTTCAAACTCCTCAATTCTGTCAAGGAATGCTATTGCCGCCCTATGGATATCCGGACTGATGGTCGAAGGGTCAATGGCCCTTGAAAAAATGTTTTTGAAAACACCTGCTTTTTGAAGCATAATCTTTGCTGATACCGGATAACCTGAATTACTCATGAAATGAGCAAACTCATAATAAAGTCCATGGACCTCAGCCTGATAATTGTTCATCGGAATTGGATTTTTCATTATATATGCAACCAGTTTTGTAGAAATATTTGCATGTACCCCTGAAAACCCGGCACAACCCTTCAATGTACTGTACGCAAGGGTTTGTGCATTTGCGTTATAAAGACCAAAACCGCTGTTTCCTATTACCTTTACCCTCTCACCTATAATTGACGCATCACAGGAGGTATCCTTCATCATGGCAAACCGTCCTGTATCAATGATATATTTTAAAACCCTCGTTGAAAGCAGCCTCTTATATGGGTATGGACATTCATATATTCCAAGTGGAATTTCAGAATGAAAATTTCTCAAGAAGTAATCCATATTAGCAAGTAAAACATCATCATCTTCATCTTCCCCGGCAAAAGCATTACTAAGTAGAACAACTGCATCAACACCGGTCTGTTCCATCGCTTTCATGGCATCAAGCTGTTCCCCGGGTGAAGTTTGTGTATGACCCGATGCTATGACATCAATCCTTGCTGTCTTTTTTACAAAAGAAGCAAGTTCAAGCTGTTCCTTCAAAGTCAAATAAAACATCTCACTTGATTGACATACCGCAAACAGCCCGTCTGAACCATCATCTTCAAGCTTATATATGAATTTCTCCAGGGATATATAGTCAATCCTGTCATTATCAGTAAAAGGTGTTACCATGGTTGGAAATATACCGTTTTTAAAAGTTTTCTTCATCAATATACCAATCCTCTGAAATTTCTTATTTTATGAAATGAAACAAAATTTGTATCATGGGCACTGATTGCATCTTCATCACCTGACCTGGATACAATTAACAAATCATTGCCTTTTATAGCCATGGCTGCATAGTGCCTTGACATATTTTCCTTTTCACCTATGGCAACGACACCGGCAAAACACCAGTCAAAGCAATTCCCTGAGAAATGAAGAACCAATCTTCTTCGTTCATTATCCGGCAGATTGTATCTTTTTGCAGGCAGCATTTCTGCCTTTGTCATGCTGTCAGTAGCCTGTGTTGACAGGAGCCAGTAAAGTTTGGTTGTTTCATCATATACTATATGAAATTTCATTTGCCCGCCGGGAAGCGGAATATATACCAGACTTTTACCTGAAGGAACTTTTTCAACCAATGTTTCCATTGAACCATCAGATTTCTCAACTACCTTTGCAATTGCACCGTATCCGGTCATTCCGGTATGTGCACGCATCAGAAGATGCATTGTATTCTCGTCATATAGATAGTGATTTTCATCATACAGCTTGACTATATTAGTTTCCAGCCAACCTATTTCCGCACAGCCTCTGCCGGGAGCTATTTCAACATATGTATCAGGTGTAGTCCAATGGAATGGCACCCCGAAATACTCCAGTTTGCTTTTATCTACAACCTCATCAAAGTATAGCTCAGAGGCAAAAGTCCAGTTTTCCCTTTTTGTCAGGTCCGAACCGCATTTACCCCTCATAAGTACCGGAGCAATATTGTTTACCTTCCAACCAGTTATTTTACGCGAAGACCTTTTTTCCATGACAATATATACATTTCCTTTTTGATACAATACATTGCATGGAGCCTGATGCCAGTCCTCTCCATCGGTCAGCCTGTAAGGCTCAGACCAACTTTCACCATTGTCATCCGACCTGATAATCATAAGGTCATTGCATTGTCCAAGCACATATAGGCTTCCTTCAAATTCAAAGGGCCTGGCATGCATGAAAGGAAATCTGTGCTTGATGGCAAAAGTTTTTCCTTCATCATCCGAAGTAAAAATACGACCTTGAACAAAACCATTGTATCTTTTACCTTTGACCTCAAAGACAGACATAGCTTCATCACTGCCGGAAGTACCGGCCGTTACAATGATTCTCCCGGAATTTGATATACATATCCCGGGGCTGTAACTGGATAGTCCGCTTTTCCCGAGATAATTTATTTTTATATGATCCTGTGCCAGATTTTTCATATTCACCTACTTAATCCAGTTACTGAGAATAGCCGGAAATACCAATGATAATATAGTAATTACCGTGGCAGATATAAGACCTCCGATTATTATATATCCTGCTGCTTTCCTTTTATCCATTTTCAAGAATGCAGCAACTGCACTTCCGGTCCAAAGGCCTGTAGTAGGCAACGGAATTGCAACAAACATTATCAGTCCCCATTTTTCATATTTTTCGATTTTATCTTTTCCTTTCTTGACTTTTCTGTCAACGAAATCGTAAAACCACCTTAGTATTTTTGTCTTGCCAAGCCAATCAAATATATATGAAAAGAAAAACAGTATAAATGGAACAGGTACCAGGCTTCCTAAAAAAGAAATTATAAATACCAACCATGGATTCAAATCATGTATAAGAATCCCCAGTGGTATTGCACCCCTTTGTTCAATCAAGGGTACCATTGAAAGAAGAAAAACCTCTATAACTTTTTTCATAAAACATCCTTTTCATCCGCAATAAATATTCTGCCTCAACAACATTTTCTAATATCCCGGTTTTCCAAGCATTTTGAACATCTCTCTTTTATAAGCTTCCACACCGGGTTGATCAAATGGATTGACGCCCAATAGATAACCGCTCACTGCACATGAAAACTCGAAGAAATATATTAACTGACCTATGCTGTAACTGCTTTGGTCCTCAAGTTTAATGAGAATATTGGGTACTCCGCCATTTCTGTGAGCATTTATGGTAGCCCTCATGGCTGTTTCATTTACATGATTCATTGTCTTTCCGGCAAGATACTCAAGTCCATCACTGTTAGCTCCTGTGTCGGGGATTACCATGTCATAAGGAGGATTCTCAATCTGTATAACTGTTTCAAAAATATTCCGGATACCTTCTTGTATATATTGTCCCATGGAATGAAGGTCTGCACTGAATACAACAGAAGCGGGAAAAATACCTTTGCCTTCCTTTCCTTCACTTTCACCATAGAGCTGTTTCCACCATTCCGTGAAAAATCTCAGGGATTCTTCATAAACTGCCATTATTTCAACTGTTTTACCTTCTTCAAGTAGTAAGTTTCTCATGGCTGCATATCTGATTCCATCATTGGGAACTTCTTTGAAATTCAGAGCTGTCTTTGCAGCTCCTTTCAGCATTCCGTCAATATCCACTCCTGAAGCCGCAAGAGGAACCAGACCTACTGGTGATAGCACAGAATACCTTCCCCCGATATCATCAGGAATTACAAAACTGTCGTAACCCATTTCATCACAAAGTGTCTTTACAGCACCCTTCCTGGCATCTGTTATTCCAACGATCCTGTCCTTTGCCTTAGATCCGTATTTTTCTTTTACAAGCCCCTCGAGAATTCTAAAGGCAATCGCAGGTTCAGTAGTGGTACCGGATTTAGATACAACACACAGGGAAACATCCCTATCCCTTACTTTTTCAATCAAGTTATGCATTTGTGTTCCGCTTATTGTATTCCCCGCATAAATTATTTTCGGGCCATTTGAAACCGGATGTACAAAATCTGACACCGCCTTGGTTCCAAGGTAAGAACCCCCGATACCGATGTTTATAATATAATCAGAATTATTCCTGAGTCTTTTTGCAGTTTTTTTAACAGCCTTTAATTGTCCGGTGTCTGTTTCGAGAGGTAGGTTCAGCCAGCCGGTAAAATCATTACCCCTCCCTTTTCCTGAAAATAAATCGCCTGCAAGCAGGGATGCTTTTTCAATCTTTTCTTCAAACTTCTTAACATTAAAAAAACCATCACATGGTTTTAGATCAAGTTTCAGCTTTTTCATAAATTCCTCCTTATCAGGTTACCGCTTTTTCAGCTTCACTGTCCTTATCAGATTCAAGCTTGGTTACCGATACTTCATATGCAATCTTTTTTATTACCCTGTCATCCAATTTTTTTTCATAAGTCCTGCTTTGCAGCCTTCCCCATACCTTTAGATTATTACCAACTTCAAGTTTTTCGCAGAACCTTGCATTTCTGCCCCAGCAGATACAAGGAATATAGTCAGATTTATTATAAGCCCGGTTTACGGCTATAAGCATATCTGTTATTTCCCGACCAAATGGTGTAGTTCTGTAATTTGGTTTTTTACAAATAAATCCGTCCAGGAAAATTGTGTTTCTGTTATGAATGTTTTCAAGGGTATCAAGTATTCTTGCTTCTCTTGCAAAAATATTCAATACAAGCTTGCTTCTGCCGTTGTTGGAACTGTTGTAAGAACGGAATTGACCTTCCACTTCAACGAAACAGCCCTTGTTCAGTTTTTCTATATTGACCAATCTCTCGGAAACAAGAATTGGCAGGGTATCGAATGACTTGCTCAGTCTTTCAACATTAAGATTGAATACATAAAATTTTTCACCGTATATTTCATGGCTCAATACAGGATCCCCGGCAACAACACCGGCAACATATACTACATTGTTTTCAAATAGTGCATTTTCATTTGTCATTATCCCGTCCCCCCGGGTCATTCGTATCCTGATGTCATACGTTATTTGCCAATTTATCGTCAGTACATTAGTTTTTTCAATTATATACTATCTTTAATAAAAAATAAAGATAGTAACAACTTGTTTTTACATGCAGATATCTTTACATCTTTTTTTGCCTGTGCTATAATTCCCTAAGCGCTTTAATTGATAATGTCGGGGCGTGGCTCAGCTTGGTAGAGCACTTGACTGGGGGTCAAGGGGTCGCAGGTTCAAATCCTGTCGCTCCGACCAAAAAAAGGAACCATCGGTTCCTTTTTTATTTTATATATTATTGTATGTATCTATTTTTCATCTGTATTGATATCAGTATTTTTAACTTTTTCCTCTGGGGTTAACACCTCATCATTTTCAGTTTCTTCAGACAGCTTGATGTTTTCTTTTAAAATGGAAGCAAATTCGGAGGTTCCTGTAGTCATATCATTTTCTTCCTCTGGAAACGTCATTTCCTTCCTCTCCTGTAAATATATCAACAAAAGAAGTATTGTGAATACAAGGAAAAATGCCAATCCAATCAATTGACTAACCCTGATATTTCCAAGCATTAGACTATCCGTCCTGAGTCCTTCAATGAACATTCTTCCAAAACCATATAAAGCCATATAAAGACAAAAAATCTGACCATTGAATTTCTTCTTTCTGGATAAAATAACAAGAAGAATGAACGTCAGAAAATTCCAGATTGATTCATATAAAAAGGTTGGATGAACCGGAAGGTATGGATTTACATCAACCCCTCTGGCTGCCATAAGACTGAGTTCATTCTGTATAGGTTGGCTTGTCATTCCCCACGGAAGATTGGTGTTATAACCAAAAGCTTCCTGGTTGACAAAGTTCCCCCATCGGCCTATGGCCTGAGCAAGGGCAAAATAAGGTCCTGCCAGATCGCCCAGGGCAAGGAAGTTGATTTTCTTGACCCAGCAATAAACTGCAGCTGCACCCATTCCCCCTATTATTGCACCATAGATTGCCAGACCACCGTCTCTTATATTAATTATTTCAGCAAAAGTCCAGTTCTTTGTATAAAATACAACATAAAACAATCTGGCGAAAATTATGGCTACAGGTACTGCTATTAAAAGGATGTTGATTATGTCGTCTTCAATAAGGTCGTGTTTTTTGGCATTCCTCAGTGCAAGGAACACTGCCAGTGCAAACCCTACACCGATAATCAGTCCATACCAATAAATATCAATTCCAAAGATTGTAAATGCTACCCGTGTAACCCGGATAACAAAACCATTGAACAAATTCGGGAAAAATACTTCTGTCATAATAAACCTCCTAATGCTGCAAACATTTTACCATGGGCCATAAAACCCTACAAGTAGGTAAGGTCCCTGAAAAATCTTTCAGCTTCTTTTATATCCAGTTCTATTCTGTCCTTGAGCTCATTTATATCCCTGTGTTTTACTTCATCCCTGTGTTTCTTTATAAAATACACTTCAATTTCTTTACCGTACAGCCATCCGCTGAAATTGAATATGTGGGTCTCAATTATTTTGGTTTCATTGTTTGTAACAGTAGGTCGAACACCAATATTCGTTATACTGTTATAGTGTTTTCCATCCACAACCGTCTGTGTAAAGTAAACTCCGGTATCAGGAAGTGCAAAATCCCTTATTGGAATTATGTTTGCAGTTGGAAATCCTATAAGAGTCCCTATTCGATTTCCATATTCAACCTTTCCTTTGATTGAATAATGTTCTCCCAGCATTTTCATTACTTCATCTACGTTTCCAGTCTGTATATATTCCCTTATTGCAGTTGAACTTATAATTAAATCACCTACTTTTACCGGTTCAATGGTTTTTACCCTGAAATTATATTTCCGGCCAAATGATTCAAGGAGATCTATATCACCCCTCCCGCCTTTTCCGAAATGATAATTGAAACCTGTAACTACAAGTGCTGCATGGTATCTTTCTACAAGAATTTTCTTAATGAAGTCAGTGGCATCCATGGCTGCATATTGTTCATCGAAATCTTCAAGGACCAGATAGTCAACGCCCAGTTTCTCGAATTTTTCTATTCTTTTTTCAAGTGATGAAATTAACTTGATTTTTCTTTTCTGAAGAATATTACCGGGATGCTCCCTGAATGTATATATCATTGAAGGTATTCCCATTTCCCTGCATTCCAGAATTAGTTGACTGACAAGCTCTTCATGTGCTATATGCACTCCATCAAAGTTTCCCAGACCTATTCCTGTTCTGTCCATGGTATCAATATTGTCTTTTCCTGTCATTATCTTCATATCAGTCTTTTTCTACTCCTGAGATTTCCCTCGTCATCAACTGAACCGATACCTACGACCGTACCATCGTAAAGGACTGTCAGATAATCTCCCTTTGACAGATTTACCGTGAACTTCAATCCCTTCATATACTTTGCTGATTCATCCTTGTTGAGGGTGACTCTTTCAAGTCCCGTATACGGAATAGGGTCTATCACAAGCTCCGGGAATCTGCCTTTTTCGGCCATACTTTCAATTTCAGCCAGACGATGAGACTCATTGATGGTAAAAATACCGTTTCTGGTTCTTACCAATCCTGCCATTGTGCCGTAATTATTCATAGATCTACCGATATCATGACATAGACTCCTTATATAGGTACCTTTGGAACATATAACATCGAAATGAATCTTTTTGACACTTATATTTTCATACTTGCCATCTTCAATATTAATATTGAATATATCCTTGATATAAACTTTTCTGGAAGGGATTTCAACCTTTTTGCCTTTCCTGGCATAATCATAAAGCTTTCTTCCTTTTACTTTGACTGCAGAATAAACAGGAGGTTTCTGAGTGATTTCTCCTGTAAAGCTCTTTATGGTTTCTATTATTTTTTTCTCACCAATGGACCCGACATCTGCATTTTCGGTAATACTTCCCTCAAGGTCATAAGTATCCGTAGAAATTCCAAGATACATGTCTACACCGTATTGTTTTTCTTCTGCCATAATGTACTCGGTTAGTCTTGTGTGTTTACCAAGGCATACAAAAAGAAGTCCCTCAGCCATTGGATCAAGGGTTCCTGAGTGACCTGCCTTTTCTACTCCTGCGATTTTCCTTACCTTTGAAACAGCTGAAAAAGACGACATGCCTTTTTCCTTATATAGAATAATTGCTCCGTTAATGTCCATATCTCTGAATTGCCCCGCAAAGTTTATTTATTATTACTTCTGCAGCTCCTTCGATATCATCTGCTTCCACTGTACAGCCCGCAGCCCTGCTGTGACCTCCGCCGCCAAGTGATTCCGCCATTTCCGATACATCTACCTCGTCAGTATTGGAACGTACATTTATCTTATAACCGGAAGTGGTCTCCCTGA
Source organism: uncultured Clostridiaceae bacterium (assembly GCA_964475455.1). GTDB lineage: Bacteria > Bacillota > Clostridia > DUPQ01 > DUPQ01 > JAFGQE01. The sequence continues at coordinate 17,575 of CAYYXJ010000016.1, forward strand.
CCAGCGCTCCCGCTATTACCCCCTCGGTATTAACAGTGATGTTGACGATGCCATCAAAATATTCGTCCTTGCCTCCCAGAAATTCATAATCAGACATACCAAGGGATATAACAGCAATTTTCCTATCACAGTAAAAATGCATTTTTTCAATCGAGATGCATGTCAGTAACAATTTAGGATAAGGCATCATATCAAATGCCCTGTGAGAAATTTCCGATATATCAATCCCTGTTTCAAGGAGGTTTGCACAAATCCTCATGCTAGCAGGAGTTGTATTGGAATATCTAAGACCTCCCGTGTCTGTACTTATTGCAGTGAAAAGGGCTTCTGAGATATTTTTATCAATTGGAAATTGTACATTATCCAATATTTTGTAAATGATTTCACCCGTTGATGATGCATTCAGGTCAATAAGATTATTTATAGCATATGCAGTGTTGGTCTTGTGATGGTCAATGTTCCAGGAAACCCTCCTGTTCAGGACTTCTCCTCTTTTACCAAGTCTCTTGAAATCACCTGTATCCAGGGCAACAATGAAATCCTCATGGATTTCCTGTCCTGTATAAACCTGAATTTTTTTTTCAGGGTCAAGATATCCATACTTTTCGGGTATCTTTTCCTCAACTATTATTCTGGTTTTAATGTTTCTGGCATCCAAGTAAATACATAATGCCACTGCGCTTCCAATGCAGTCACCGTCTGCATTGACATGGGTTAGTATTACGCATTCTTTTTGATTAATGAGATCATTGCCGAACTTGAAAATCATTTCATTGATTTCCATCATTTTTTCCCTTGTTTATTTCATCCAAAATACTATTGATCCTGAATCCTTCCTCTATAAAGTCATCACATTTGAACCTTAATTCAGGAACATGGAACAACTTTATCCTTTGGGCCAAAAGATGCCTGATATAACCTGAAGCACTCTTGATGGCTTCAAGGGATTCTTTTATCGAGTCTTTATCTCCAAAAAGGCTTACATAAATATCAGCATAGCTCAAATCATTGGTAACCCTAACTCCTATAACCCCGGGCATTGCAGTCAGCCTGGGGTCCTTTATTTCACTCTGCAGGATCAGGCTTATTTCCTTTTTGATCTCCTGGCTGATCCTCTCAGTTCTTTTAACCATTTCAGACCTCTATCTTGACCATTTCAAAGGCTTCGATAACATCGCTTTCTTTTATATCATTATACTTTTCAACAGACAGACCGCATTCATATCCCGACTGAACTTCCTTAGCGTCATCTGTAAACCTTTTCAAGGATGCAAGCTTGCCTTCATAAACAACTATTCCATCACGCACTACCCTGATATCAGAGTTGCGCTTGATTTTACCATCAGTAACCATACATCCACCGATAGTACCAAGCCCTGAAACCTTGAATATCTGTCTTATTTCAGCATGACCTGTAACAACTTCCTTATATTTGGGATCAAGCATACCCTTCATTGCTGCTTCGACCTCTTCAACAGCATTGTATATAATCCTGTAAAGTCTGACATCAACTCCCGCTTCTTCCGCTGCCTTTGTAATAAAACCGCTTGGTCTGATATTAAACCCTATGATAATTGCATTTGAAACTTCAGCAAGATTTATATCACTTTCGTTGATTGTTCCGGCTGCCCCATGTATAACTTTTACACTTACTTCCTCGTTGGACAGTTTTTCAAGTGATTCCGTAACAGCTTCAACCGAACCTCTGACATCAGCCTTGACAATTATTTTCAGTTCCTTGACACTGCCTTCCTGAATTTGTTCGAAAAGTTCATCCAATGTAGTTGGTTTTCTGGATGTTTTCTGTTGCAACAGCAAGTATTTTCTTTCTTCAGCAAGGTTCCTTGCAACCTTTTCATCTTCAACGGCATAGAATGTTTCCCCTGATTCAGGAACTTCATCAAGTCCCATTATTACAGCCGGAATTGACGGACCTGCTTCCTGGATCTCATCACCCTTGTCATTGGTCATAGCTCTTACGCGTCCTACGGAAGTTCCGCTGATTACGCAGTCTCCTACCCTCAATGTACCCTTTTGAACAAGCAAAGTGGCAATAACACCCTTGTGCTCATCCAGTTTTGACTCTATAACTGTACCCTTGGCCTGTCTGTCAGGATTTGCCTTTAATTCAAGTACATCTGCTGTAAGCAGTACCATTTCAAGCAACGTATCAATATTTTCCCCGCTTTTTGCAGAAACAGGTATGCACATGACATCTCCGCCCCACTCTTCAGGAACTATTCCGTATTCAGTAAGCTCCTGCTTGACTTTATCGGGATTTGCAGCAGGTAAATCAATTTTATTGATTGCAACAATTATTGAAACACCGGCATCTTTTGCATGGTTCAGGGCTTCAACTGTTTGAGGCATGATTCCATCATCAGCTGCGACAACTATTATAGCTATATCAGTAACCTGTGCTCCTCTTCTTCTCATTGAAGTAAAGGCTGCATGTCCGGGAGTATCAAGGAATGTTATTACCCTGTCGTTGACATGTACATTATAAGCACCTACATGCTGTGTGATTGCACCTGCTTCAGTTGCAACAACATCAGTATTTTTTATTGTATCCAGCAGACTTGTCTTACCATGGTCAACATGACCCATTACCACTACAACAGGGGCTCTTTCAACAAGACTTTCAGGTGAATCCTCTATATTGTCATCAAACAGAATATCCTCTTTTTTCTTTGATTCGGTCAGAACCGCAGTTATACCATATTCCTCTGCAACCAGTGAAGCTGTATCAAAATCAATGTCATCATTCAATGCCGCCATTATATCCAGTGACATAAGTTTTCCTATGACATCTGTTGCCTGCTTTTTGATGGTTTCAGCAAAAGTCTTGACTGTCATGGTTTCCGGAAGTTTTACTTTGGTAAGCACTTCCCTTTTGGGTAGGTTTTCCACTTTTCTTTTGCTTCTTCTCTGCCTTATATTATCATCACTGTAATATTCATTGAGGACAAAATCTTCAGAAAGAACTTCATTTACATTTCTTATTCCGCCGCCTACCAGGCTGTCATTTCTGTATTTCCGCGATTTTGATTTCGTTTTCTTTACAGTTGGCTTGAACTCCTGCTGAACATATTTGCCCGCTGGCTTACTATTTATACGTTTACTTGGAACCTTGGACAATTTGGTTATCGGCTTTTCTTCAGGAGTATCCTTGTCTGAGTTAACCGGTGGCCTGGGTCTGAAATTCTGATTGGACTGAGGCCTTTGCGGTCTGTCAAACCGTGTATCCCTGACTTCTTTTTTAGGAGCTGGTTTTCTTGGTGTCAGGTCAATTTTTCTACCTGTAAGTCCAAGCGGTTTTGGTTCTTGTTTCGTTGTTGAAACTTTTTTTGTCCTGTGGGTATCGGTTTTATGTGGAGTTGATTTCACTTCAGTCTTCCCCTTGACCTTCGAAGGTTCCTTTTTTTCATGACTGGGCTTTACAACCACTTCTTCAGGTTTTTCAGGTTCAATATTTTCGTTGACAGATTCCTGCTTGCTTATTTCAGGTTCCGGCTCGGATTTATCTGAACTGTCTTTATCTGCATTATCTTTATCACCACTGTCTATTTCTACATTGTCAGCCTTGATTTCAGATTCTGTGTTTTCATTTTCATTTATTTCACTGGTTTCTTCAGTTTTAACAGTATCTTCAATGTTTTCATCTGGAGTATCATCTGATTTATGTTTTCTGATAACAGTAACCTTAAGCTTGTGGGATTTATCTGTAGAATCATCCGAAGAAGCCTTTTCAGAAGATACATCATGAACAGCAGGTTTATCCATTGATTTTGCCTGTTTGACAATTTTTGCAGTCTTGGCTCTTACAACAACCTTTTTTCTTTTGATTCCGTCATCGTCAACTGATGTAACTTTTACACCTTTTGATGTGCTGCGTTTTTTCAAACCCATGCTTTCAAGTAACTTGTTCTGGTCCGATTCGGATATTTCATCCGCCACTCCTGTGACAGCAATACCCAACCCCCTGACTTTTTTTAAAATAAGTCCGGGTTTTACGTCCAGTTCCTTAGCAAGTTCACTGATTTTTTTGTTCATTCATTATCTCCATTCAATCTGCATTTTGACAGTATCAACTTTTTGAAATCACTGTCAACAATTCCGATTATCTTAATGTTATCTCTGCCAAGTGCCATTCCAAGCATCCGGCTGTTACCATATTTAATCATTTCCGTCTTACTGCCTTCACACAATGATTTCAATTTATCAAGTGTATTGGCAGCTGTATCCTCTGTGGCTATAACAAGCCTTGTCTTACCCTTTTTAACAGCCTGGTTGCAGGCCATGGTTCCTATTACAAGTTTTCCGGCTTTTCTGGCAAGCCCTACCGCCGAATAAAAACCCTTGTCATCAGTTAACACTATTTTTAAGTTCCTCATATACTGCTTCAGGAATTTCAGTATCCAGTGCCCTTCTGAGGCTTCCTGTTTTTCTGGCTTTTACCAGACAATCTATGTTCCTGCATATGTATGCACCTTTGCCGGGCATCCTGCCTGTGGAATCTGCCGACACTATCCCATCACCTGACCTTACAATCCGGATCATTGATTTCTTGGGATTCATTTGTCTGCAAGCCACACACATTCTCATGGGTTCTTTTTTCTTCAAATTAAACTCCTGGTTATCAATCCTTTATTTCTGTTTCTTCCTCTTCCCCTGAACTTTCAGGTAAATCAGAAACTTCCATGGGTTCAACCTCTTCGATATCTTCTAAAACATCCTCATTGTCCCCCATGAACAATTCATCAAGCGGACTGGATGTTTCTATTTCTCCCTCTTCATTTACATGAAGAAGTTCATCTTCAATGATTCCCCTGAGTTCAGACTCAGGAATAATATCTATTTTCCATCCGGTAAGTCTTGCACCCAGTCTTGCATTCTGACCGCTTTTTCCGATAGCCAGGGACAATTGGTTATCAGGTACAGTTACCCTTGCTTTATTTTCTTCATTACTGTTTTCATCCATGGGTTCAAATATATCTACCCTGATTACATCTGCGGGACTCAAGCTGTTAGAAATAAAGGTCGCAGGATTCTGGCTCCATTCAACTATATCGATTTTTTCTCCCCTTAGTTCATCAACTACAGAAGTAACCCTGATGCCTCTGTGGCCTATGCAGGCTCCTGCTGCATCAACATTTGCATCATTTGAAAATACCCCTATTTTAGTTCTTGATCCGGGTTCCCTTGCTATTGACTTGATTTCAACTATACCATTTTGTATTTCCGGGACTTCAAGTTCAAAAAGCCTTTTTACCAGATCAGGATGAGTTCTTGAAACGAAAATCCTCGGACCTTTGTTTGTTTTCTTGACTTCTGTAACATATACCTTGAGTCTGGACCCAACTGAATAATGTTCACTGCCGACCTGTTCCCTATGAGGCATTATGGCTTCTGTATTACCAAGGTCAAGATAAACCGTATCCTTTTCAACACGCCTGATAACACCGGCAACTATATCCTTAAGTTTATTGTCATATATATCATAAAGTTTTTCTCTTTCAGCCTCACGGATTTTCTGCATTATAACCTGTTTTGCAGTCTGGGCAGCAATTCTTCCAAAAGAATGCGGATCCATGAATTCTTCAAACTGCAATTCATCTCCGATTTCGACTTCTGCATATTCAAGGGCATCCTTAAGTGAAATTTCAGTATCCTCATCCATCACTTCTTCAACCACCGTTTTAATGCGCATTACATTTATTTCACCGGATTCCCTGTTCAGTTCAACACGAACATCAAAGGCTACCCCGCTGTTCTTTTTATAAGCTGATTCCAAGGCTTTCTCAAGTGCCTCAACAAGTAATTCCGAGTCTATTCCTCTTTCTCTTTCAATCTGCCTGATGGCATCCATCAACTCTGAAGCCATATCGCTCCTCCTTTATTAATCTACAAATTTTCTCTTGACCGATGCTACATCAGTTTCATTGAAACGCATCGTTTCATTTTCTATTTCAATATCTATATTGCCTTCGCCGTAACCTGAAAGTTTTCCTGTAAAAACTTTTCCGCTGTCATTGGACTTATAAAGCCTTACTTCCACCGTTTGTCCCATATACCTTAAGAAATCTTCCTCATACTTGAATTTCCTGTCATATCCAGGTGAAGAAATCTCAAGGGTGTAAGGACCTTCGATATCTATGTGTTCATCAATAAGCGGTTCTACCAGTCTGTGAATCTTTACACAGTCGTCAATGCCTATGCCATCAGTTGAGTAAATATAAATACGGAGGTACATACCGTCGATTTCCTTCTTGAATTCCACATCAACAAGTTGATACCCATTTTCTTCAACAAGACCTTTTATAAGCTCACTTACAGCTTTATCTACTTTAAAAGCCATGCCTCCTCCTTAAACAGTAACAAAGAGCGGGAAAACCCACTCTCAGTAACTTCAACAATCTAGCAAAAACATTATAGCAAAACCTTGGTGCATTAGCAAGTCTTTAAACAAATCACAGTCATTTAGTACCTGTTTCAAGCAATTTCACAGCACCTGCCCTTATTCCAATGGACCCAAGGGGTGCAGTTATGGCTATTGACATTACAGCCACTGCCAATATAATTTCACCACCTTTGATGCCCAACGCCAGAGGAACAGCACCAATCGCAGCCTGGACAGTAGCCTTTGGAATGTAAGATATTACACAAAATAGCTTTTCCCTGAGATTCAATGGTGTTTTGACCAGAGATAAAATGACCCCCGCGCCTCTTAGAACAAGTCCTGCAAAAATTATCAAAAGTCCCTTGAACCCGGAGTCAAACAGCACACTTATATTTACTTTTGCACCTATTAAAACAAATAATAGTATTTCTGCAAATATCCATATCTTACCGAACTTAACTGCCAGTCTTTCAGAAACAACTGGTAATTTTTCGAGCAATAAAAATCCGACGGTCATAATACCCAGGAGTGAGGATATTTGAAGGAAAGGCGACATAAAATCTTCTGCAGCAGTCATTAAAATAGCTGCCCCTAGAATTAACAGCACTTTCTTTGTGTCCCTGATATGCATTTTACGAAAAAGAAACAATAGAAGAAATCCAACGGCCGTTCCAAGAATTATCCCGATTACAACCGAAATGACAGTTGAACCGGCCATTACAGCAAAATTCACACTTCTTCCGGCATACAGTCCAACAAAGGCAGAGAAAATTGTTATTGCAAAGATATCGTCAACTGATGCACCCGCAAGAATCATGGTAGGAATCCCTTTTTCGCCGCCTATCCCGCGTTGCTGGAAATCCAGCATTGCAGGAACCACTACTGCAGGAGAAACTGCTGCGATTATAAATCCCAGCATTCCCGCTTCAATAATTGTGAAATTGAAAAGCAGCATTGAAGCCGCAATAACCATTCCGCCTTCAAAAAGACATGGAATGATGCTCAGACGTATTGCAGCCCCTCCTACTTTTTGCAAAACTTCTTTTTTTAAGCCCAAACCAGCCCTAAGCAGAATAATTATAAGGGCAATTTTGCGAAAATCATCGGAAATAATCAAAAAATCCTCTGAGAGAATATCAAAACACCAGGGACCCAGCAGGATCCCTGTTGTCAGCATACCCAGCAGACCGGGTAGTTTTATCTTCTCAAAAAGCCAGTTGGCTGCAAGACCGGTTATGATAACCAGAGCCAGGCCATAAGCCATTTTTAGTTTACCTCTTCAAAAGGATAATTTTCAGGCGCATCCAGACCAAGTGCTCCGATGAAAAGTGTATCATATGCAATAACTACTTCCTCATCCGTCGGTATAACCATTGCCCTTACTTTTTTCCCGTTGAATTCCCCTTCTGCAAAAACAATTTCCTCTCCGCGAACCCTGTTTGCCTTTTCATCAATTACAAAATTACAGCCTTTTAACATACCGAGAACCTTTTGTCTGACATACCACTCATTTTCACCTACACCTGCTGTGAAAATTATTGCATCACAATATTCAAGCGTTCCCATATAGCTGCTGATATATTTTGCAAGTCTATATGCATAAATATCAACTATTCTGTCGCTTTCTTTATCACCCTCAAGAGCCTTCGCCCTTATATCCTGCATAAGATTTGTTCCGCTCAACCCTTTGAGTCCGCTTTCCTTATTTAAAATTCTCATTACATCTTCATAAGCTTCCCCAAGGTCAATATTCTTTTCACCTGCCTTAATATGTGCTATGTGGCTTATTATTGCCGGATCCATGTCACCGCTTCTGGTCCCCATTATTACACCTTCACACTGTAGTCGTGCGGATTGTCAATTACTATCGGTTTGGTGGAAATGGAGATATT
>CAYYXJ010000017.1:0-10323 GCA_964475455.1 uncultured Clostridiaceae bacterium
TGTCCAGGGTACTGTCCCCGTCACTTCCCCCTGATGCAATTTCATTGTTTATCCATCTGTCAGATAGATCCCCCTCTTCCCGTTTGTCGACGATATCCATTAAAGAAAATCTCTCTTTTCCTGTGGCATTTTTCAAATGATATATTACCTGGACTATTCCAAAGAAGACGAATATCACACCGAACAAAGGAAAGATATACCCGATTGCTCCTGTTCCCCTGGTTATCATAACTGCCATTCCCGTCCAGAACAATCCAAACATTACAACACCGATACCTGCCACTGCATTAAGACCTGAAGGTCCTCTCCCTGGTTTAATACTTTTCATATTATCTCAGTTTTCCTTTCAAAACTTTCCTTGCTTTCCTATAATTGAGTTTTTCCCGATTTTTCTTTCCAATTTTCCTTTGTATCCTAAAACCGTTTGCCCTATAAATATTTATTGCCTTATAGCTCCAGGTCTGGGTTTTCAGATAAATGTCTACATCACCTTCAAGTTCCCGCATAAGCATCATTCCTCTTGAAATCAACGCTTTTCCAAGCCCAATCCCCTGGTATTCCGGTCTTACTGCAACCCAGGATATCCATGGGCATCTTTGTATATCCGGTTTCTCCCACCAGGCCGTAAGCGTAGCTACTTTTTTCCCGTTTGTATCCTCAATAAAAATGCAGCGTTGTTCCAATGCTTTATGAAACGGCAGATATTTTTGGGTGAAGTAAAGCAATGCATCACCCAAAGCATCAAACTCATTTACTGAATACTCGATTTCTGCCCATGCAATTTCATCACCGGTTTTAAAATTAGCAAAATAAAAACCATCCGGCAACGGGTAGACCTCCGCAGGTCTGCCCTTTTTTCTTTTCATTATTATCTCTACATATTCCAATGATTTATCAAGCATGGAAACATTATACAATTAACATGTATGCAGTGACAAACCTCTGTTTTTTCAATAACCTGTTTCAGGACTTCCATTTTTCCAATGTTCATCATATATCAGATTTTCCGGCCAACGGGCCCTTCTATCATCAGCTGCGGGGAATTTTTCAAAGCGTTGATGATTTTCAGTCTGATACCAATAAGCAACTGAGGAATAATGGTCCTCAAATTCCTTGTTTTCAACAGTCCATGCATGTTCAATTACAACTTTTATTGACTTTTCAAAGGGTATCGGATCCTGTATATGAAATCGATAACAAGTCATTTTGTCTCCGGGATGTTTACAATGCTGCCATATTGAACATCCGGCAAATGCCGTATGATGCACTTCGGGGCACCATGCAGTAAGAAAATAATCCTCAGTCCCTGTTCCCCAGATGGAGGGTTGTTTTTCTCCGTCTATATATATTTTTTCGTCACCCTCCCCAAACCAACCGGGAACCATGGCTTTTTCAACACTTAAAACCACACCAACAAGATGTCCTTCACCGGAAGCCTCCAGTATTTTATAGTCCAATCCCTTGGTTGTAGGATATTCCTGTCTGTAATGTGCATGGAAATACATTATTTCATCCGGCATTTCATCGTATTTCTGCCAGTCGATATTCCAGTAAAATGACCTTATATCCTTATCTGCTTCATTTGTTATTGTCATTCTGGCTTTTTTGCGAAATGGCATTTCAAACCAGCAGTTTCTTCCCGTTCCATCATGTACCGAAGTTATGGGCAAAGATAGGCAATCAGCTTCCATACCGTGGCCCGAACCAAAAAAATCACCAAGAGGAGCTTCAACACTCGGTTCTGTTTCATCATCCCAATAGAAACGAAGAACCAGCATCCGATTGTACATTTCAACCCCTTCACCGCCGACAGTACACCACCAATGCACAATGCTTCCGGGCCCTTCGAGATCAGCCATTACAAGGGTCTCACCGGCTTTTATCGGACGCCAGTCATTGTTGCCCCCCGACCTGTCCCAGCTTCCTTCCCGCATTGCCTTGAATCTTTGTTTACCCGTCAAATCTCCCAGCATAAATTCCTCCTGTAGATAAAACATTTATGTCAGTATTCCAAATAATATCAAACCGGCTATCAGGCTGACAGTGTTTGCAGCAATAGCATACCCGATCCTGTACCCTGCAGGTCTTGATTTCAATATAAATGTATATGCTATAGTTTCACTGATAAAGATGAAAACCTCTGCCAGTATATACATTATGATGGCAAAGATTATACCACCTGTATATGTTCCGAATACAATGGCGGCATAAAGGAACAACTGTGTAAAAACATTTACTCCCAGCAACCATCCCCAATATTTTTTAAATCCAAATTTGAATGGAAGAAACAGCAAGCCTTCAATCAACAGGGTTAAAATCAATGTAATTATAAATTTGTAAAGAAAACCCGGCATCACTGCTCTTTCTTCAGCCATTCCGCTTGAGTAATCAAAATCAACGGTAGTATCAAATACTTTCTTGTCTACTATGTTGGATACACGAATATTGCCATCTTCAGTTACAACAATGATTCTAAACCTGTCCGGAGGCATATAACCAAAAGATTTAGTACACTCTCCATCAACAATATTACACTTTATATCATTAAATATAATATTTTCCCGGTTGACAACAGCTGCGCCCCAGCCATCTTTATAATATTGTGATAATAATGAAACCATTTCACCTTGATACTCATCAGTCAGGTATTCCGGATCGGTTTCACCGGGCTTGTCCACTTCTACCAGCAGGTCCATGTAACAAAGCTGATCAGGCATATTCACAGCCTTGATTGTTATATTGGGTTTAGGACCTGCATCTGCAGATACCACAGCAGGGATATTCATAAATATAAGCACTGTAACAAGTAACAGCAATACGACTTTATAATATCCGGATTTCATTTTTTTACCCATATTTACCTCTTATAAAGTTACATCTGAATTTTCATTAAGTGCAACATTCTCTTTTAAAAGCTCATCAATGAGCAATATGAACATATTGAACAGATTTTTCAATTTCTCCATATCTTTCATAACTCCGGCAACCTGGAAATAAATTTCACTTGAATATCTGCTTTTCTTCTCTTTATATGGAAAAATTTTCAAGACCAGGTTCTTCTGAAAAACAATGCTTTTCTTCAGCTCAGAGTTCCGAAATATTTCCTTTATAACCGTTTCGTCATTTCCCTTTATTACAAACATATCATCAAAGTCATAATCATATGAACTGATGACAGGCATACCGAAAAGACTTCCGATTCCTGAAAAAATATTTTTCTTCGTCAGTTTGAATTGAAGATCATTTTCTCTTTTAAATGGCATCCGCATCCTTGTATATGTCACACTGCTTTTGCCTGTATTGACAGTATATGTATCCAGCAAAATTCTGAAATTTCCGTACTTCTTTGATACTGCATGGGATTTTGCAAAAGACCCCGGTAAAAACAGTGATTCTGTTTCAGCTGCCAGCTGAGCAAATACATCCTTAAGCGGTGGCCCGAATAGCTTCATAGCTTTACCTCCAATGGATACAAACATTTTACCATGTCTTCAACCTTGTTTCATTTATTTAAAAACTCAATATGAACTTCCACCCCAACTATTCATCTGTATCAATGAGATCCAGCAGTTCATCACTAAGTATCCTGCCAAGCAGATAAAATTTTCTGTCAGGATACCATAGAATCCTTTTCCCGTTCCACTCAGTGTAGCTTGTATAAGTGGCTATTTCGGCAGTCTTCTTAGGTCCCAATGCTATATCATCTGTATCAAAAAGTTTATATGGTTTACTGAACTTTATCGGTTGATTATCATCTCCCGAATAAGTTCCTATACTTATATAAGTGGGGTTCCTGAAGAAATTTGCTTCATTCATCTCCCAGCTGTCCTTGAACTGTGAGAATCCCAGATGTTCCCCTGAATTGTTGTGGAAAATAATGAAATATCTTCCGTCTGACATTTTATATATTGGACAAGGGGACAACGGATGTTTGATAAAACCACCATTATCACTGTATCTAAGAGCCATGGGTTTTCTAAAGCTCACTCCATTGTCATCAGAAATTGAATAATGAATATATCCGGTCATGGTTCTCATGGTTGCAAACAATCTGCCGTCAGGAAGTAAGACCAGTGAAGGCTCCTGGTTTACCGACATGCCCGGAATATTTCGATTCACAGATTCCAACCCTTTATCATTTTCAGGCAACCAGGTGATTTTGAGGTTATCGGGTTCGGGATTATCATCTATGTTCTCAAATCTCATGAAATATGACCTTGAATCTGCATTTACCCACATATAGTATGCAGGGCTGAGTTTATTGCTGGTTACAAGTGTATATCCGGCTAAATATTTGTCATTGGCATCCCTGATGGGAAGCTGCCAGACAATCCAGTTCTTAGGGTAAGCAGGATCAGGATTGTCATATTTGCTCCTTGGCATATCAATCAAATACTCTTTCGACCAGGATTTTCCATTGTCATCCGAGTATTTACAGCCCATTCCTCCGCTCCCCTGCCTGTTGTTGTCATGGAGTTCAAGTTCCCTTGTATAAATCAAATAGATTCTTCCCTTCTTTGAAGCAACGGGAAATCCCCAGCTTGATTGCTTAGTATCAATTCCTTCTTTAACACCTGTAAGATAAACCGGCTCACTCCAGTTTCCACCATCGCTGCTCCTTGATAAAACAAGATGATTGTCTCCCCGGCCTTCACAGGAACTTTGGGTCCAAAATGCCAGCAATTCATCACTATTCGGAGCATTTATGACCAGGAAATGTTCGTTATCATTATCGTATTCATCTTTTTGAGGTTTATACATTACAATGTCAGGAAGGCTTCGCTTCCATTCATCTTCCGGATTCCCCATCGGAATTCCTGGTGCGGCCATACCATATGGGTATTCTGCATCCAAGAGCTCCTGCCTTGACAAAAGACCATAACCGGTTATTTTCAGTAACTTATCATATAAGAAATCTGCCTGGTTTTTTCTGGCTTCATCGTTGAAATGTATATGGTCCATATAAACATCCGGACCTAATTCAGCTGTTTGGGAATAAATTGGAATAACAGCTATGTTGTTCTTTGACATTATACTGGCTGCAATCCTGTTATACTCAAGTAAATCCCGGTCGTACCGCTTCATCACCTTGGAAATCGAATTGTGTATTTCATCAATCACAGGGGTGGACTCAACCCAGATAACCATATTTGAAATGGTGTCTGCAATTTTTATAATAGCCTCAAGATTTGATGCATAAGCATCAGGTTCAACCTGATGTTCTGTTTTTCCCTCATATATTCGAATATCATGCAAACCACAGTTAAGAATAAGGATATCATATGTTTTTCCTGTCTTTTTTTGTGTTTTAAGATACTCAAGGACCTGACCGCTGTCCCCGCCATTTGCACCCGTTGGGGAATCAATGTCCCTCAGAGTATTATCAATACCACGTTTTCTGTCATACAGAAACTTACCCTCAACAGCTTTTTTTAAGTATGGTCCATAATGTATGGATATGCTGTCCCCGATAACAAAAATGCTTCTCATGTAGTCAATATCCTTTCAATCTGCCTGCTCTTTTCAATGCAGTCAATGCATAAAATGTAACCCATTCATTGATTTCATCCTTGTTGCCCGTTTTAAATGGAACTGACGGACTCCACTGTAGCTTATAATATCCACTGCTGTCCCTCTCATTGTCAAGGTCCCCCCAGGCATCTGATAAAGCTCTTTTTCTTCCATAGCCCATGGTACTCAAAGCATATAAGGGTTCCAAAAGGCTTGAATCAATGGTAAAAGGAAAACTTAGTTTCATTCCGCCCCTTATTTTTTCCGTTAAATCCGGTTTTTTATAATAAATATTTCTGGACAGAAAATAATCAATTGTACGTTTGCAGCTTTTATGTTCCCAGAATTCAGGTAACTCAGCATAAGCCATCAATGCTTTTGTTGTACCTCTGATACAGCTTTTGGTACTGTCCTTGAATGTTTTCCTAATACATAGATAACCATTGTCATCCCTAATATCATTGAGAAGGGTCTTGATCCTTGGAGCCATATGGATGTCATCCTTGTATCCCAACATTATAAAAGTTCTTATGTTATGGGCATAAAGGCAGGATTGGCCTGTTAGGTAATCAGGAGGTGAAAGCCATTTCTGGGGTTCTTTCAATGACCAATATCTTCTGACAGCCATGTCTATTCTTTCGTCCCATTTCCCAAGACCAAGCTCTGCCAGATATGACAGCATGAAATGTGTTGAGGCACTCATGGAATAATCTATTCCATCACCTATTTTCTTATGCAGCCAGTAACCATCCGGGTGCATCTTTTTAAATATTCTTTCCACAGGTTTACTGGCCAGAATTCTTTCCCTGAGGTTTTCATCAGGTTCAATCTCAAGAAAATCCTTCTGCATCCTGTACCGTATTGACGGTGATTCACTGTTGAGTAGTTTTTCAACAATAAATTTTTCATTCATTGGTATACACTCCTTTACAAGACCAGTAAATCCAGCATCCCTCTTATATCCTCTATCTCAATGAAGTTTTTCAAATTACCGGTTTCTTCAACCAGTTCGTGGGCCCAGGTTGTATGGAACGGTATATGTATTCCATTGCCCCCCGTTTCAAGAACCGGCAAAATGTCAGATTTCATGGAATTACCCACCATTAAGAAATCAACGGGTTCCACTCCAAGATTGTGCATGAGCTTTCTATAGTCCTCACTTGTCTTGAAACTCATTATCTCTATATGGTCAAAATATCCTGAAAGCCCTGATTTCCTAAGTTTCCTTTCCTGGTCTAGCAAGTCCCCTTTCGTTGCGACAATCAGCTTATAACCTGCATTACTGAGCGTACTGAGGGTCTCCTCCACTCCATCCAGAAGGACAATATCTTCATTTATGAGGCCTCTGCCCATTTTGATGATTTTGTCCAGGTCCTTAGAAGACACACTGCCGTTTGAAATTTCCAGAGCGGCTTCAATCATGGAAAGCATGAATCCCTTTGCTCCATATCCGTATATTTCAAGATTCTCAACTTCCCTTCTATGGATGTCGTCCGTCACAGTCTCCCTGTCGGAATATTTTTCCATTAACAGGATAAACTGCTTTTCGATATCCTGATAGAAGGTTTCGTTGACCCACAGGGTATCATCGGCATCAAAGCTGATTATTTCCGGTCTTTTAATCATTTTGTAACCTCTTGTGTAAAATCAATTCTGTAACATACTGTCCATATGGAATAAAACTGCCTACATCCATATAACTTCTTTTTCTGTAAAAATGCTGAGCTTCCTCATCTGCCTGAGTGCTGGTATAAACATCCCTGTATCCCATATTGAGCATGTCACTTTCCCATCTGTCCATCAGCAGCGTTCCCAAACCTCTTTTCCTGTACTCATCCTTTAAGATGATTAAATTAAGAAAAGGATATGTATCAAATAAATAACCAAATCTCAGAAGGCCTACGATGTCTTTTTTATCCAACATAATATATACTCTGCCATCCTCTACACATTTTAGAAGGTTTCCCAATGGAATATGGCAATCAATATGCATTATTTCCTTAAGGTTTGTTTGTGTTGCTTTTAAGATCATCATAGTTTAATTTTAACAAAAAACCCGGGCTTTTGTAATCTTTCCAGATTCATCTGATTGCCAAAGTCAATCCAGTAACATTTCCCAAGGCCTTTGTCATGTTTTACCACTGTTTCCAGTATTCCCCCGTTTTTTTCGATGGACCTTGCCGACCCAACATTATCAAGGTCACAGGTTATCATTACTTTTTCAAAATCGCTTTCCCGTAATTTGTCCAGAATCAATCATTCTGGCAAATTTTGAAAAATTCCAATTAATATATGTACTTTTTTACACATTTTTCTTCAATCTTTCGTTAAGTTCCCATAGAGCCACCTTATTGTCATGCCAGAATAATTTATTCATGGCTTCATCGTATCTGAACCATCCTGAATCAGTGTGCTCATGTGAAGTCATCACTTCACCGTTATATTCTGCATAAAAATAGTACATGGGAATTACATAAATATCCCTGTCCCATTTTTCATTGTCCTGAAACAAGGTTTTTTCCATGTATGAAATTGTATCAAGTCTGTTGATTCCTGAATCCGGAATTGCTCCGGTTTCTTCACTCAATTCCCTTGAAGCCGCTTCCAGTGGGTTTTCTCCCGCTTCGCCTCCGCCCGCTGCTCCCTGCCAGATGCCGTCATCGCTTCTTTTCAAAAGAAGATATTCGGGGGTATCATAATGTATCCTGTATAAATAAACTAAAACATTCCAGGGTTGTCTCATAAATGCATCTCCCTTATCAAATCATTAAGAGTCATGTGAGTATTGATATCAGCAAGCCATTCGTCTTTCACAAACTCAATGTTTCCATTATCAGTGTCCATTATTGCAATACATCCCGCCCTTAGATTCCTTCCGGGCTTTCCCCTTAGTGGCAGAACCAGATTGTTCAGTCCCAGATGAATTGTTCCATTTCTGTCATGGGGTCCGATCATATGATGGTAATGGGCAGTTATATGAAAGTCAGGTTTAAGCTTTTCAACAAGCTCTGTTATACTCCTTGAGCCTTGTGTAAGACCATGATAACTGAATCCGATCCCGAAGTGAGTCTCATGGGTTACCAGTATATCGATATCCCTGTTTTCTGACATAAGCTCATCAAAAGCCTGCTTATTTATCTCTCCACCATTCTTTGCTCCGAATTCAGCTCCACCGAGAAACGCAATGACGGTTTTATCAAAAGTCTTCACTGTTCCGTCAGGAATATATTTAAATAAACCATAACTATCAGTATCACAGATTCCATTTTCTTCCTTCAGGGAATCAAGCCACTTGAAATCCTCATGGTTTCCTCTGATAAAATAAACTGGTGATATTAATTCGGATTTTATTGTGCTGACAAACTCATCAACCTCAATATTTCCGGCAATCAATTTGGAAAAATCCAGTTCCGTGAGGTCTTTTTTAACAAACTTATTGTTCAGGAGTTCTTCATCCGGATTTGGATACGCTCCAAGATCTCCTGCCTGAAGAACCAGATCAAGTTTTTCATTATGCACTATCTGCCATTTTACAACAGCTGCCAATGCATGAAATACTCTTCCGTGTATGTCCCCTATAAATGCAATTTTCATATTTACAGTTTACCAGAATAAAACCAATTCAAACCCTGAGTTCAAAACGCGCTGATATCCAATTTCCCAGGACTTGCTTTTCATCTACTCTTTCAAATCCATAATCCCTATACAGATTACACAGTTTTTCTCTGTTGGCAATACAATCAAGTCTAAGATACTTTCTGCCTCTGAACCTGGCCTGCTCCTTTGCCCAGTCAAGCATGTACTTTGATATTCCCATGCCGGAATATTTTCTCTTTACTGCGAGTTTATGGACATACAGGGCTTCCCCGTAAACAGCATCCGGCCAGAACATTTCATCGGTATCCTGGAGTTTAAGACAGCCTGCTGCTTTACCGTTCTTATAACAAATGAACAATTCATCAATTGAATTATTTTCCCTGATTTTCTCAGTTGTAAGGTTCAATGGATTCCAGTTCTCTAAACCCTTTGATATCATCCACCGGGCAGCTTCTTGTAAAATGGATGCAAATTCCCCGATATTTGATTCATTGACCCTCTCCATTGACAAACTATTGTGTTTCATAAAAATTCTTTTCCATTTTAAAATGAGGAACCCTGACTTCAATGAATTCTGATCCCAGCTGTATATAACCCAGTTTTTTATAAAAATCAATTGCAGTCTTCCTTGCATGCATTGTCATTGTTGCAAATCCCCTTTCAACAGCAGTTTTTTCAGCAAAGATGACCATCCTTTTCCCGATTCCCAGTCCCCGATACCCTTCATCCACAGCTACCTGCCTCATTTTAAGTGTCTTGTCATCAACTTTTAAAAGAAGCAGGCAGCCAACCAGTTTTTCTCCATCAAAAGCACCTATATGGATATCCTTCGCATCCTGACTAAGATCTTCACTGTAAAGGTCAAGTTCCAGGGGCTTCCTGAGAATTTTATTTCTGAGTTCCAGTTCCTGAATATAGTAATCGCTGCCATATTCAAATTCCCTGATTGATATGTCTTTCATTGTCATCGCCCTTCCATTCACAAAACAGCATCAGCATCATACTGTTGGCTCTTCTGATTTCTAAATCATCCATATTTCACCGCTCCTTGTTATTTATAATCAAATACAGAATCTATAAAATCAATCATCGGAATAAATCTCCCACAGTTCCATCAATTATCCCTTACTTCAAATGCATATAAATCACAGTCTATAAGCTCAAACACTAACCTCACCGTTTTACTCTTCAGAGCTGCTAAATTACCGCAGTTTT
>CAYYXJ010000017.1:10372-11650 GCA_964475455.1 uncultured Clostridiaceae bacterium
GGTATGAATGGTCAGACAATCATCAATTGAAAAACCGGGAAACCAGTTTCCGGATTCATCCTTAATCCCAACCTGTGCCATACCACATGCACCGGTATCTATATTCAAAACCAATTCACTTCCGTCTATAGTAATAAAAGGAGTATTAAAACTACCTCCCTTATAGTTTGCTGATGCTGATATAAACCCATCTCTCCTGATTACAAGCCTGCTTATAGCCGATATCTTATTTGCCGGATTAAATCCTGTTGCTTTTAAAATACGGTTTTCCCGTTCTTCATATTGATCCCCTCTGTCCCATCCATGAATAAGATCAGCCCCCATGTAATACATGTACATATCATTTCCCTTTCCGGGCACCAGACCATTCAGCATATACAATGAGTATGAATCAAAATCCTCTTTTCCACCGATACCTACGTATGGCTTTCGATCATGTCTGTCCCATGAGATTCCGTCCCTGCTTGATGCAAATCGAATGTCTATCGGGCCGGCGTTCCTAGGTTTATCATTTTCAAATTCCGGTAAAAAGGTATCGTACTTGAAATAAATATTTGGAAACATAAAATATGAATCTTCTGCCCATGGATATTTTATGGTTGCATTTGTATAAAAATCAGAAGCAGGCTGAATCCCTTCAGGTGTATCAATCTGATAATCAAAAGCATCCGTCGACAATACCACAGGCATCTCGCTTACAGGTGGAAAGCCATCAAGGGTGGTACTTTCACCACGTGCAACTGTTCTGTATTGTCCATGTCTTTCATAATTTTTCCTAACATAAGCCACATATTTATTTATACGGTCATCCCAGAAAATTACATTCTGGGAATCAAGATGGAAAACACCTTTTTTATCCGAAAATCTACTGTCATCCAGAACAGTTCTTTGTTCCATCTTCCAGCTGATTCCATCTTTTGATGAATACATTCCAAGAGGCTCATGCAATCCATGCCTTGCAGTCATTTTGAACATTCCGTCATTTGGGTCCAGGAAAACCATGCAGGTTCCATCTCCCAGTCCTCCGGAAACACCACCGGCGCCATATCCCAGGACAACATTGTTCGGTCTGCCTTTATATTCTCCGGCAATCCCCAGATCAGGTAATTCCCAGGTAATTCCGTCATCTGAAAGAGCAAGCCTGACACAAATAAATATTCCATTGTTTCTATAGTCATTTTCACCATACCAAATCATATATTTACCATTATGATAAATAACAGAGCTGTAACCACCGATCCTGATATGTGAGGTTCCTGAAATACATATATTCAATTC
>CAYYXJ010000017.1:11660-14095 GCA_964475455.1 uncultured Clostridiaceae bacterium
AAAGATGCCAAATAGGCATCACATGTTTTACAGCAACAAAAACAAGATCAATGTTCCTTGGTTCCCTGATATACCTTTTGTCTATGAAAAGCTGTCTGTTCGTTCCGATTTTCATAATATATACCCCCGTATTATTTTTATTATATAGTTTCGAAAGCAAATTGACCATTGGGAACAGCAATGATAGGATGATTTTGACAGAGGTGAATTGATGAAAAAAATTACTTTGATTATATTAGTTTTATCAGCATTAATACTATCGGGATGCAAGGTGGACTCCGTTTTGGAAACTACACCGGCAACTATTATTCCTGACCCGGTTAAAGAAATTCTTCCTGCTGACTATTTTCCAATGACACCGGGAAGTACCTGGAGTTATATTGGAGAAGGCAATGAATTTGCATCGTATACCCAAACTGTCTTGTATAACGAATGCTCTTATTTTCAAGTTTCCAAAAACAACGGCGGGACAGTATCTTCTATGGTTTATTATGTTAGCGATATCGATGTCAGGCTGGTTCTTTCCAAGGGTGAGGAATATGAAATGACAAATTTAATCAGCGAAGCTCCCAATACTGATGAGATTATTCTTATGGCACCTATTGAACCAGGAACTGAGTGGGGATCTGAAAGTATCAAAAGAAAAATAGTCTCTGTTGATGAATCAAAAACTACATCTGCAGGTTTATTTGAAGATTGCCTCATGGTCAGGTCAGATTATCCTGATTCTTATATCATTGACTACTATGCATTTGGTGTAGGTCTTGTATATTCCGAGTTCCATTCAGGTGATTACATTGTTACTTCATCATTGGAATCATATACAATTGCTGATTGATCATAAACTTGAAACAAGCCTTTTTTCACTCCTGGAATCCTCTATTCTGTTATAAATGGACTGCATTATGGAGTGGTAAAGCCCCGTACCTGCTATTTTATCCTCAACACTGTATTCTATACTTGGATTATCATTTACTTCAATTACATAAACCTTTCCGTCTTTTTCCTTTAGATCAACTCCATAAAGACCATCTCCTATCAGAGATGTTGCCTTTAAAGCAGTTTTGAGGACCTTGACAGGAACTTCTCCAATGTCTACGGTCTCAAACCCTCCGGAAAAGTTATCATGACCATCTTCCTTCCAATTATAAATCTGCCAGTGGTTGACAGCCATGAAGTACTTGCAGGCATAAATCGGTTGATTGTCCAGGACACCAATCCTCCAGTCGAAATCCGATTTAATGTATTCCTGAAGCATAATAAGATCCGATGACTCAAACAGATTTTCTGTAAGTCTATCATATTCTTCCTTTGTTCCGGCTTTATGAACTCCCATTGAAAAAGCACTGTCAGGTTTCTTTAATATTACCGGATAGGAAAATCCGGATTGCTCAGGATCAAAATAGTTTCCTTTTCCTATGATTGCTGACTTAGGGGTGTTTACAGCACCAGTTCTCATTCTTTCCGCAAGAAAAAGTTTATTTGAACATTTCAGAATTGACCATGGGTCATCAATGACCACCAACCCTTCTGCATATGCATATCTTGAAAACTGATATGTATAATCATTTACATTTGTCGTGCATCTGATGAAAAGTGCATCATACTCTCCAAGTCTTGAGTAATCATCCTTATATATGAAATCAACAAAAAAACCAATATCCTCAGCAGCTGTTTTAAACTCTGACAGTGCTTTTATATCAGATGGTGGATTTTTTTCATCAGGGTCAATTAGAATTGCCATGTCATATTTATAGTCCCTGAACCTGGAAATACTGAACCTTTTCTGACTGAAGTATTTTACTGCCAGATTTCTTATATTAGAGATTTCCACGGATTCATCCGGCGATACTGCCCTTACAGCCCAAAGTCTCCACTCCATGCCCTTTTTAAATGAGAATTCAAGGAACGGTGATTCAAATAACCTGTATAAAGCTCTGCCAAGCCTTGCCTTAGTTCCATCACAGCTTTGCCCGAAATAAACACGGAACGAAAATTCCTTTTCACTAACAGCTGCCAACTCTTCCTGTATAATCCTGTGTATTTCCTCTCCAATGCTCCTAATTATCCTTGAATCGCTAAAGTCCTTTATGGTGGTGACATTTGGAATAACACGCTGGTCCCTTGCTGCTGCCAGAAGTGAAACATAATACCCCATGGTTTGATAATCATATGATTGACAAAGGTTGAAAACCCTTATACCGCTTCTGCTTTGAGCTTCATGCTTGAGAATTTGGCAAAGCCTGTGGTATTTACCGGCAGTCAGCTTCCGATAGGGATGCTAAGGACCGATGGTAAGGAGAATCTTATCTCCTCTATAGAGATTGCGGCAGCCGTCAATTCGGAGGGAAGACCGATGGTGCCGGAGGTTTGCATCTATTTTGATAATCAATTATATAGAGGTAATCGTACGACAAAGTATAATGCGGAGAATT
>CAYYXJ010000017.1:14105-14479 GCA_964475455.1 uncultured Clostridiaceae bacterium
CCACATTTCTTTTTTTACTTCTGATCATGATATGTTCTGATTCATTTAAAAAAATCACCATTCTTAGCGCATGTTCGCCGGGTCCATAATAGTCTTCAAACAACCTGTCATCGGAAAAACCCAAAGCCCTGTACCAGTCAAGCAGCCTGTTGTCTGCAAAATCCGCTTCCAGCAGAATCCTTGACATTCCGCTTTCCTGGGCAAGATTAATGATATACTGCATCATTTTCTTTCCAATGGACATTCCGCGCATATCGGCACTTACTGCAATTGAATATATTCTAATTGATTTTTTATGCAGTCTAATGACAGCACAACCTGCTCTAATACCTTCGTTTTCTGCAATGATGACTTTTTGTGCATGATTGTTAATA
>CAYYXJ010000017.1:14489-25812 GCA_964475455.1 uncultured Clostridiaceae bacterium
CTATGCTTCATTGATCTGGCACTGGATCTTCTGGATTCCGGAAAACTGAGTTCCTCCAGTTGCATCATAAAATTTATATCATCTTCCCTGGCTGTTCTTATTTCTGTCATTTCGAGCCTCCGTTTTATACTACAGATAAATAATAGACCTGATTCATTTTTTTAACAATAATATATTTTTTGTTTGAAATCAACTTGAATGGGAAATAATATAACTGGTTAATAAAATTGGAAAGGATTAATCTAAAAATGAAAAAAGAAATTAATTTTACATCCTTAAGGAAATTCAATATTACAATGGGGATACTTCACTTGGTTCAAGGTTCGGCAATGCTTGTTTTTGCCCTGCTCATTGATCAGGTGAAAAACTTCAGAACTCCGGTCTGGTCATATTTTCTGACATTTGACCAAACTCAGATGAGACTTGTAACAGACCCAAAACAATTGTTTACGGTTCCATTCGGTATTTTGGTATCTGTATTCCTGTTCATGTCCGCAGCTGCACACTTTATAATTGCTGCTCCAAAAACAAATGATATTTACAACAGAGATCTTCAAAAAGGAATAAACAAATTCAGGTGGTATGAGTATTCACTCAGCTCATCGCTGATGATTTTCCTTATAGCAATGCTTTTCGGGGTTTATGACATCGGTGCACTTATACTGATAATACTGATAAATGCCACAATGAACCTATTTGGTCTGGCAATGGAAGAAATAAATCAGTTCAAGGAAAAGACCGACTGGAAACCATTCATATTCGGTTCAATAGCAGGAATAGGTCCCTGGATTGTAATAGCTCTTAACGCTTTTGGAAATGCAGACCCGGCAGAAGTTCCCTGGTTTGTTTATGCAATCGTAGGCTCATATTTTGTATTCTTCAACCTCTTCCCCATCAATATGATACTTCAGTACAAGAAGGTCGGTAAATGGGCTAACTACATTTATGGTGAGAGAGCTTATATAATTCTAAGCCTTGTTGCAAAATCTGTTCTGGCCTGGCTGGTGTTCTCCGGGGTCATGCAACCAATGTAACTAATACGGTTTTAAAGCCGGTCTGAAAAGAGCGGCTTTTATTATAAATAGTTATTGACATATGTCAATAACTGGGTATAATGAAACTATAAAGAGCATATGTTCAAAACCAAAGGAGGTGAAACAAATGCCTGCAAGAGATGGATCAGGACCAATGGGACAAGGACCAATGACAGGAAGAGCAATGGGTTACTGTACTGGAAACAGGGCAACTTACAACCGATTTACTTTTGGAAGAGGCCTGGGTTTAGGCCGTGGAATGGGCTACGGAAGAGGAATGGGGTTGAGAAGAGGCTACGGACAGTACTATAATGACCTTGGACCCTTAGGATATAAATCTGAGAAAGATTTCCTGGCTGAGCAGAAAGAATTTCTTAAGCAACGCCTGGATATAATCAACAGCCAGTTGGAAGATCTGGTTGAAGACAGCAAGTAGCAGGGGCCCCCTCCCCTGCTTCTTTTAAAAAAGGAGTATATCTGCCAAGACCCCGCAAATGGAGAAACGTGTGTTGCCTTCCTGAGTGGAAGGTATTTGGTCCTGTAGGACCGGGTAAGAATCGTGCTAACATGCAGGTCATGTCAGTGGATGAATATGAAACCATCCGCCTCATAGATTATGAAGGCATGACCCAGGAAGAATGCGCACAAAGCATGAATGTTGCCCGTACAACAGTTCAAAGGATATACAATGATGCACGTAAAAAGATATCTTCAATCTTTGTTGACGGAGATTTAATAAGGATAGAGGGTGGAGATTACAGGCTTTTCACAGAATCTGATCACCAGCAGGGATTTGGAAGCTGCCGTCGCCACAGAGGCGGAGACAATAATTATAACATTACAGAAAATAACAAGGAGAACGATTGATGATCGCAGTAATACCGGTAGAAACAAATAATTTAGGGGCTTGTGTAAACATGTCCCTGGGAAGAACTCCCTTTTTCCTGTTTTATAATACAAGCACAAATGTAAGCAATTTTATTGAAAACACAGCCGCAGGAAGCCAAGGCGGTGCGGGAATAAAGGCAGCCCAACTTATGATTGACAATGGAGCTGAAGTTGTCATTGCTCCTGCATGTGGTAAAAATGCAGCTGATGTGCTTGAAGCATCAGGAATAACAATTTACAAAAGCACGGGATGCTCCATCAAGGATAACATATCCGCTTTAGTCGCAGGCAAGCTTGAAAAGCTCAACGACATACACCCCGGTTTTCATAACCATGGGGGTTCCGGCAAGTGAAAATTGCAGTATTAAGTGGAAAAGGCGGCACCGGAAAGACCTTCGTATCCGTTAATCTTGCCGCTTTGGCCGGAGATTGTATGTATATTGACTGTGATGTTGAGGAACCGAATGGACATATCTTCTTTAAACCGAAGATAACCGGATCCCGGGACATATCCGTGGATATACCATTAATTGACAACAATAAGTGTTCCGGATGTCGTATTTGTGTGAACTTTTGCAAATTCAATGCCCTGGCATATATCAGAAATCATGTTGAAGTATTTGATGATATATGTCATTCATGCGGTGGTTGCTCACTTCTTTGTCCTGAAGGAGCAATTTCTGAAAAGAAGAAATCCATCGGGACTATTCAATCAGGCATTTCAGGCAGAGTTTTTGTAGTTTCAGGAATTCTTAATACGGGTGAGGAATCAGGGGTGCCTATAATAAAGGAACTGTTAAGTGAAATAAAAAGTGAAAAAGTCTTCATTGACTCCCCTCCGGGAAGTTCCTGCACTGTAATGGAAAGCATCAGGGATGCTGATTATTGCATTCTGGTCACTGAGCCTACGGTTTTCGGGATGCACAACCTGAAGATGGTTCTTGAATTAGTAGGAATATTCAACAAACCCCATGGGGTCGTAATAAACAAATCCACCGGTCAATTTCCGGTATTGGAAGAATATCTTGTGAAAAGTGATATTAAAATTTTACTTGATATCCCCTATGATTCTGAACTTGGCAGGATAAATTCAATCGGGCTTATTGCTGTTGATGAATTACCGGAATACAGGGAAATATTTTCTGCTTTGCTGGAAAACATATATAAGGAGGTCGGAAATGTATAGACTTCTTGTGCTCAGTGGCAAGGGCGGCACAGGCAAAACAACGGTTTCCAGTGCTCTCATAAAGCTGTCAAATGCCCATGCTTATGCGGATTGCGATGTTGATGCCCCAAATCTTCATCTTGCAGTCGAACGCAGTTCAAATAAACAGCAGACCGACTTCCATGGCATGGAGAAAGCCGTAATAGACCAGAATCTATGTATAAACTGTGGAATCTGCCTTAACAACTGCAGGTTTGATGCCATTAAATTCGATGATACCTATGAGATTGATTTTTATTCCTGTGAAGGTTGTTCTGTATGTGCAGCAACCTGCCCTGCCGGTGCAATTACCATGACCGGGGCAGTAGCCGGTAAACTTGACTTATATAAGTCTTACAAGGTTTTTTCCACAGCCAAACTAAATATGGGTTTTGGTAATTCAGGGCTTCTTGTCTCAGAAGTCAAAAATAATCTAGATAAAAATGCCGAAGGAGTGGATTTTGCAGTAATAGACGGATCACCCGGAATCGGTTGTCCGGTCATTGCATCAATCAGTGGTATCGATATGCTTTTACTTGTAACAGAACCTACCCTTTCAGGTATTTCAGATATGGAAAGAATAATTGATACTGCCAGAAGCTTCTACCCTGAAATCATAGTATGCATAAACAAATCAGACATTAATATTGAAAATACCGAACGTATTGAACACATCTGCAGGGATATGAGCATTTCTGTTGTTGGTAAGATTCCTTTTGATCCCACTGTATCAGTTGCACTGAACAAGGGAATAAACATTACAGATTTCGACTGTCCGGCTTCTGCAAAATTAAAGGAATTGTATTATAATACCTTTGGATTAATAAACGAAAGAATCAAGGAGAAAATAGAATGAGTGAAAATTGCGACAACAATTGCAGTTCATGCAGTGAAAACTGTAATGAAAGGACAACTGAACAAACTGACTTTACTGCAAAACTGCACGAGCTTAGCACTGTAAAGAATGTTATAGCTGTTATGAGCGGCAAAGGCGGAGTGGGAAAATCACTTGTCACATCCATGCTGGCTGCCAAAATGAAAACAGAAGGTTACAATGTAGCTGTTCTTGATGCAGATATAACCGGCCCCTCAATACCAAAAGCTTTTGGAATAAAAGAAAAGGTCTATGGCAATGAACTTGGTCTTATGCCTGCAAAAAGCAGTACAGGAATAGAAATAATGTCTGTCAACCTGCTGTTGGAAAATGAAACGGACCCTGTAGTCTGGAGAGGCCCATTGATAGGTGGAACAGTAAAACAGTTTTGGTCTGATGTTATATGGAAAGACATTGACTTTATGTTCATAGATATGCCCCCGGGAACCGGAGATGTTTCCCTTACTGTGTTTCAGTCTTTGAAAGTTGATGGAATAGTGGTAGTAACTTCACCGCAGGAACTTGTATCCATGATAGTTTCAAAGGCTGTGAAGATGGCAAATCTTATGAAAATTCCCATATTGGGCATTGTTGAAAATATGTCCTACATAGAATGTCCGGATTGCGGTAAGAAAATAGAGCTTTTCGGGAAAAGTCATACAGACGAAGCCGCAAAATTCCATGGTTTGGAAGTACTGGCAAAAATGCCGATTAGCACCGTAATCGCCCAGGCATGTGATTCCGGGGAAATTGAAAAAGTTCAGACAGATTATTTCAATGAACTCACAAAAAAATTAATTGAATTGGAGGAATCAAAATGAAAATAGCCGTAGCAAGTACAGACCAGAATGTAGCAGCCCATTTCGGTCACTGTGAAGAATTTTATATCTTTGAAGAGTGCGAAGGTAAAATTGTATCCGGAAAAGCCGAACCAAATCCAGGTCACAGGCCGGGTTTTCTGCCTAATTTCCTGAATGACCTGGGAATCAATGTCATCATTTCAGGTGGTATGGGTGGTGCCGCAGTAGCAATCTTCAATGAACACAACATTGAAGTTGTCATCGGTCCTGCCGGAGATGTTAAGAAAGCTGCCGAGAAATATCTCGCAGGCGAACTTGAATCAACGGGTTCTGTATGCCATGAACATGAACACAGTGATGAGTGTCATTAGATAGGACTGCCTTACAAATCAACGAAATAGTATGACTCCAGCAAATAGCCGGAGTCATATTTATATGCAAGGCTATAAAGAATTTTTTTTACGGATGCCAGGCTACCGTTATCATCTGCATATTTTTCAAGGGCTCTGAAGAATTTCTTTTTCTCTGGGTCTGTTGCAGTATTCTTGAAATATCCCCATACGTGTTCTGCCGCATTTACCGCCTCTCCTTTTTGGTTATCCAAATCAAGGTTTTCCTCAGTAAGGTTATAAAATTCTATTGCAGGGTATTCATTGTTTCCAAAAAGCCTTCCGGCAGCTTTATACCCTTCCTGTGATTTTTCCATGATTAAATATTTATATCTTGCCCAGTCCTTTTGCAGAAGGCCCTTAGAAGTGCTGTCCGACGTACAGTTTATACATTTTACCGCTGAAATGTTTTTGTCTTTTACTTCAAGCATGATATCCAGTTCAATGTTTCCAAGGGATCTGTAAAATTCCATAAATTCATTTATGCCAATTGTCCCGGTGTGGGCTCCGGCTTGTTTATCCGGATTCTGCTGAGAATAGTGAATCTTCTGCCTGCCGTCCTTTTTTGCCCATGTCTTGCTGCATTCTTTTATCCAGTTCAAGTCGTCAGCAGACCCGCAGTCCTTCACCTTGTTGTGCAGATTATCATACACTACCGGAATTTTAAGTTTTGAAGCGGTTTCAAGGATATCGCATATTGTATATGAGCGGTCATCATTTTCCAGGACAAGTTTTTCCTTTATGTCTTCGGAAAGCTTTTTATAATTCTGAGCAAACCTTTCCCTTGCTCTTTCAGGCTCTCCATAAACACCGCCAAGATGCAATATAATTTTGTTTTCTGATGTTGCTCCGAGACAGTCCAGAAACCTGCTGTGGTATTTCAAGTCTAAAGCCGCCCTTTCAACAATTCCTTCATCAGGCGAATTCAAGACTGTATACTGCCCGGGATGCATTGATACACGCATTCCGGATTTGCTGATTTTATCCTTGATTCCATTGAACTCCTTTTCAAAGATATTCCACCATTCAAGCTTGTTCACTGGGCTGGATCCGAAAGGAATTATGTCAGAACTGATCCTAAAGAGTAAGATATTGTTCCTGATATTGTATTCTATAAGATTTTCAAGGGATTTTAAATTGTGAGATATAAGCTCCCTTAGCTTTTCATCGGTTGCATTTTTCATGATACAACTTTTAAAGCCAGTATCAGGTACGGCAAGAGCCAGACATGCATAACCAATTCTTATCATTCTGCGTTGTTTTCCTTCTTCAATCTATTCCTTATTCTTCTGTATTCAACAATCGGTCTGTCACCCGGCACTAGTTTTTCTCCGGATTTCAAAGCCGATGCCTTTGGTTTCTGTGTAATAACTACCCGCTTGTCCTGACGTTCAATGGTTCTGTTACCGAATTTACCGAAAAATGCAACCATGGAATTAAATGGTCGGAATTTAGATAATTTACAGTAAAACCTAATGTTCAAAATTGTATTTTCATCATCTACGGGGGCAAAATATATAATCGCTTTTATTTTGTCGCTTATATGATTAATCCATAGGTTGGGAAAAATGAATTTTAAATATGTTGGATTTATGGAACAGTCTTCTGATTTTTTGGGAGTCTGCCCAATATCAACTTCATTGTTCGCGCTTGTTAATATGATATCATCCTCTACGATCACCCTGGGTCCGTTGACAAGGGTTTTATTGCCTTTTCCGATTGTATTGTAATGAACAAATGGCAGATGAACAACATCCAGTTGATTCTCAATACATCTTGAGTAATGGGAATTCCAATGATCCTGGATTTCGCTCCAGGAATATCCATCGTCAATCTGGTCATAAAAGAACGGGACCTTATCAGTTGCTTTATCCTCATCGCCATACCAGACATAAATGATTTCGTTTACTTCCCTGACAGGATAACTTTTTACATTGTATCTGGAAATATCATCTTTTGTAGCAATACCGATAGCCGGTACCATCCTGCAGTTCCCGGATGCATCAAACCTAAGTCCGTGGAACGGACATTGTACACACCCGTCAATAATCTTTCCTTTACTCAATGCAGCGCCTCTATGGGTGCACTGGTCTGCAACACAGCCTGCCTCCCCGTTCTCCGTTCTGAAGAATGCAAGCTCCATTCCAAGTCTTTTTGCTGCAAGGATTTTTCCTTTTTTCACTGCCTTTGACGGCAAGACTGCATACCATTGGTTGTATATCATCCTGTCCTCCGCTTTGACATTGGGTTTATATACTAATACTACACTCAGAATCCCTGTATTCCAACTTCTTTATTTCAATTGAATTCAATCCGGGAATTATTGTGGGATTATATCTGATTCCATCCTTTTCGAACCTTAATCCAACCGCTCCGTAAAGCAACATTGACATATACCCGGTGGCACTCCATGCCTGGTGTTCACAGGACTTTAATCTGCTGTATTCTCCATTCCTGACAGGTTCCTGTATACCACCATAGGGCAATCCGGTTGCAGGATGATATATTTCATAAAACTGATTATCCCTGATTGCTTTTTCAGTCAGAAGATTGAATTCCTTTTCAAATATTTCCTTTCTGCCCGTCCGAAGTGCAGCATTTGCAAAAAAACAATTGATAAAAGACCATATGGTTCCGCTGTGACGGCCTATGTCATTTCCGGACCTGTATCTGTCATATGTCTTGTCAATGCAGGCAATTCCATTTTTTGTCGTAATAATTTCTTCAAAAACTTTTTCAGGTAAAATTCCGAACATAAGGCCGAATGATAACCCCAGGCCCTCCTGCTCATAAAAATCACCAAATTTCCCGGTTATATATTTCAATCTTTTTTCATTATAAAAATGTTCCAATATGGATTTTTTAAGATTGACGGCTTTGTTGAAAAATGATTTTTCGCCTGTCTGTCTGTATACCATCATATAAGCATTATAATAAACACAGTTGGTGGAAAGCACATGCATTGGAATACCATAGCCGACTTTATGAGCATTTTCAGGATTGGCAATCGGCCAATCAAGTATACAACCGCTGCTGCCTGAAATACCGTAATCATCCGGATATGCAGAAACCCCGTCTCCATAAACGGCAGCGCCTCTGAACAGCCTGAAGTCTTCGCTGTATTCCTCTTTTTCCATTTTATTGAGCGTGTTTTTTACGGCCTCAACTGCAGTTTCTTTAAAATCCTGATCATCATGAATATCCATGAATCTCTCTGCGCCCATAGCCCAGATTACACAATCCCAGTACTGGCCTCCGATATAATTCATGCCGTTTCTTTCTTCAATAACAGAAAGCAGTGTATTACGGGCCAGCTCCTTGTTATAAACAGCTAGAAAATTATAAGTATTTATGGATGCATCCCTGGTCCATGGCCTGTCATAATCTGCTCCTGCCAAAAGAACCGGTCTTTTCTCTTTCAATAGGCCCGACTTATATTCCCGTATATTAATATTTATGTCATTCAATGCAATGGAAATTGCTTTGTTGACCTGCTCTGATGATGTTCTTATTTCCATGTCTTCTCTCCTCCTGTTTCTTTTCCAACCTGTGATGTTATCCTTAGTCTTTAATCCGTGTGAATTCTTTTATCGGCAGCCCGGTATTATAATCAAGTTGACTTGTCTCTCCTTCCTCAGTTTGACGCTGTCTGGTCATCTTTGTATAACCCCATGTTGCAGGCCGTGCATCTGTTCTCCACGGTCTTCTTTCCCAGTAATAACCTCTGAATGGATCCCTTGTTTTATTCATCCACTCAAGAATTTCGTTGTGAAGCTTGTTTCTTATTTTAATATGACTTGCTTCATTTATAAGATTATACATCTCGCCGGGGTCTTTTTCAGTATCATATAACTCATCTGATGTCAAAAGATTTACCGACAGCTTGTATCTGCCGTCAGAAACAGCACGAATCGGCTGATATCCTCCGAAACCATCATGGTCTATTTCGTACCTGGTGAATTCCATGAATACATTTTCATTTATTTTTTTATTTGGATTCTCCAGATTTTCCATGAGACTTTGCCCTTCCAGGCTTTTCGGAATATTGAATCCGAAGTATTCCATGACAGTAGGTATGATGTCTACATGGGAAACGGTATTATCACTGATTTTTCCATTTGAATCAGAATCCTTTTTATAAATGATGAATGGAATATTGGTTATTTCATCATACATGGCAGGGCCCTTGTTTGTAATTCCGTGTGAACCCAATGCATCGCCATGATCTGATGTATAAATGACAAGTGCTTCCGGAACAGCTTCATATATCTTTTCAAGTACCCTTCCGATCTCGCTGTCAACAAAAGAATTACAACCAAGCAGATTAAAAGCAGAATAATCAATTTCTCCTGTGCTTTGAGACCAGATTTTAATATGTTCCGGTTTTTCAACAAGGGAATCATTCAAATTTCCATATTCAGTGTGACTTTTATTTTTAAAGCCCTCAAAGAACTGTTTTGGCGCAAGGAAGGGGTGATGCGGTTCATCATAGGAAACCGTAAGAAAAAAGTCCCTCTCCCTGTGCTTATCAATAAATTCCAATGCTCTTCCACTGCATTTATGTGCAAATGTGAATTCCGGAGAAATACCTTTTTCCATGGCGGTTTCAAACTGCCTCGATGCATATCTGTCACTTTCAGACATTTCATCCATATAATTTCTCATATCATACCAGTATTCCTGCTTCCACCCATCAGGACAGATGCCGTTGCCAAAATAATCACCTCCGTCAAGATGCCATTTACCTATATAACCGCAGTCAATTCCTTTTTCTGTCAGTCGTTGTCCCAGGGTTTTTGTCCCTTGATTCAGGAACATGCTGTTGGCCAGCATTCCGTTTGTATGGGGAAACATACCGGTGAAAATTGATGACCGGGCAGGCCCGCAGACCGGTTGGCATGTATATGCTCTGTTATACATAAGGCCTTTTTTTCCTAGTTTATCGAGATTAGGAGTATTCATGTCCTTTTGTTTGTTATAACAACCCAGCATATCCTTTCTTTGAGTATCCGTCATTATCAATACTACCTGCTTCATTCCATTACTTCCTTTTCTTTACAATGTTTTACTAATTTACAACCATTCAACATTCTTTCAAGCATAATACACGGTATCATAAAATTTCAAGTCATAGTCCCGAAAATATTTCAACAAGGGCTGCTAGGTTTTCCGTCGGAGTTTCAGAAGATGGGTCTTTTGAAGGTGCAAGAATGAATCCACCGTTCACAGACATCTTTTCTATAAGATCATAGGTTGTTGCTCTAATGCTTTTTGGTGTTCCAAAAGGTATTGTTGTCTGCGCACCAAGGCCACCCCAAAACGTAAGATACTTCCCAAAGTCCTTCTTAACCTTGAATATATCCATTGCCTCAGGTTGAAAGCTTTCATATACATCAAGACCGATATCAATTAAATCAGGCAAAATATCAACAATATTGCCGCAGCAATGTGTCAGTACATACTTGCCTGATTTTTTCACCTTGGAATACAGTTCCCGATATAGCGGCTTGAAGATTTCCCTCCATCTATCAGCGCCCATAAGGAGTCCGGTCTGTCCGCCCCAATCGTCACCGAACATTACTCCGTCAACATTCATTTCCAAAGCTATATCCACAAATCCACTGATATGTTCAGTTATTCTCTCAACAAGATTTATATAAAAAAGCTTGTTTTCCACCAAATCGGCCAGGGCATTTTCGAAGCCTCTCAAGGACCAGCTTTTTTCAAATATGCCCCATGGAATATGTACAACGGTAAATCCCGTACCGGATTCAACCCGTGACATGGCATTCTCCATTTCTCCATTAGTGAAAAAGGTTTTGGCATCAGGCAGTTTAAAATTTCTGATTTCAGGTGCTTTCAAAGCCGGCTCTTCAATGTGAGCCGCTCCTTTGTCTTCCCGCCAGACAGTTCCATAGATATCCCTTGTAATATTTTCATCCAGATGAATCTTCTGCTGGCAATCCATCACCCATATCTTTTCAATGTATTTCTTAAGTTTATTCCGCCAACCTGCATCCCCGTAAAATTTATCGAGCCTCTCCCTTGACTCCCTTTGAAAATCAAGGGTGTACGGTATATGTTGTGTCTTTTGTTTGATTTCTTTATAATAGGGAATATAGAATTATAAATTT
>CAYYXJ010000018.1:0-25510 GCA_964475455.1 uncultured Clostridiaceae bacterium
ATATCAATAACTTAAGTGATATAGACAAGTATAAAATGTTTCTTGACCTTACCGACTCAATTATACTAATGATAGATCCACATGGCAGAGTACGCTATATAAATAAAACCGGTTGTGATATATTGGGTTATAAAAAGGAATTCGTCCTTGGAAAAGAATGGATAACACACTTTGTTCCAAAGGATTCAATCAATATCGCATCCGATCATATTACAGAAGCTATGAAACAGAAGCCTTCAGTTGAATTACATGCACAAAATCCTATACTCACTGCCTCAGGAGAAGTCCGTATTATCAAATGGCGCAACATCAATATTGTTGATAAAGATGGTCACATTTCAGGAACCCTATCTTCAGGTACTGATATTACAGAACAGAATAAAAATGAAATCCTATTTAAGTTGTCAGACGAAATAGCACAAATGGGAAGCTGGTCAAGAAATTTAACAACTGATGAATTTACTGTTTCAGATGGTTTTCTAAAATTGCTGGGATACAAACCCGGAGAAATCAATATAACACCTAAATCAATATTCAAGTTAGTTCATCCGGATGATCTGGAACATACTAAAAATACAATATTGGATTCTTATAAAACCGGAAACGGATACAATTTTACTTTTCGTATTATTAGATCAGATGGCGAGATTAGAAATATCAATGTAGCAGGATTATTACAGAAAGATACAGAAGGAAAAGCAATAATGGCATTTGGAACTGTAGTTGATATTACGGAATATATGAATTCCAGACTTGACCTTACACAAACAAGCATCACCCTTCAACTGGCAGAGAAATTAGCAAATATCGGTAGTTATGTCCGTGATTTAAAAACTGACCTGTATACCTGTTCAAATGGGCTATTGAAGATTCTAGGGTTAAAGTCTGATAAACAAACTATGAATTATGAGGAAATTATTGCTTTTACACACCCAGAAGATGTTGAAAAAGTGAATGACAAGGTTAATTCATCCATAGAAAATAAATCTGATTTTGATTTTGAAAACAGAATTCTTCGCAAAAATGGAGAATTACGTTATATCCGTTCAAAGGGTATGAATATTATAGATGCTGATAACAAAACAATAAAAGTTGTCGGAACTATTCTAGATATTACAAATTATAAAGAAACAGAGAACAAACTCACTGACAATATCAAAAAGATTGAGCAGGTTGAAAAGGTTGCCCTTATTGGTTTTTGGGAACGAGATTTACTCACAGGTGAATACAGCTGTTCAGAGGGTTTTTGTAATGTGTGCGGACTTGACTCTAAAAGCTTTATACCAACATATGATTCCATTTCATCAACTGTTTATATTGATGACCGTGAATTTATTAATAACTCTTTTGAACTATTGGATAAGGCCGGAAAGAGTTTTTCTTTTGAACACCGAATAATTACACCTAACAATCAAATGAAATATATCAAGTCAATGGGAACTTATATAAAAGACATATCCGGCAAACCCACCAAGCGAATAGGTACAATAATTGATATCTCCGATTATGTCAAGACAACTGATAAATTGAAAGAAAGCGAAAAACGTCTTGCAGAATCAGAATTGCTTGCAGAAACAGGTCATTGGGAATGGGATCTTGCAACAGATGCCCATATTCTGTCTAAAGGTTTACTTAACATTCTGGGATACAATACAATCCAGGATATTCCTGCCGGTGGTAATTTGAAAAATATATATCATAAAAAAGACAGCCAAAGAGTAAGGAATATAATTCAGGATGCCATTGATAATAAAAAGGATTCATATTATTACGAAGCTATGATAGTTAGACCCAGCGGTGAGATTAGAAATGTATCTGTTTCAGGAATTATAATTAAAAATCTAAATGGTGATGTTATTAAAACAAAGGGAACTTACTCCGATATTACTCGAATAAAAGAGTATCAGCACAAAATACGGGAAAATGAAATTAGAATGCGAACCGCTGAAGAAGCAGTTGGCATTGGTAGCTGGGAACGAGATCTTCGCACCGGAGTATATGTTTGTTCACCAGGAATATACAAAATGCGGGGCGAAGAAGAATCAACCGGTTTTGGCACTTTTGAACAACAAACTGCTTTAATTCACCCTGATGACATTCAAAATGTAATAAATACAGTTGAAACGTCCTTGAAAGCTGGTAATAATTATGAGTTGAATTACAGGATTATAAGAAAAGACGGTTCAATACGTCATCATAATGTAAAAGCTATCATTCTTAAGGATATTGATGGCACTCCAATCAAGGTTTATGGTGTTGATGTTGATGAAACAGAAAAGAAGAAAAGTCAGGAAGAACGTAAAATTATTGAGTCTCATCTTAGAAACCAACAAAAGCTTGAATCTATTGGAATACTGGCGGGAGGGGTTGCACATGAAATAAACAATCCCATCAACGGAATAATGAATTATAGTCAGCTCATACTTGATGAAATTAATGAGGCTTCAGATATTCGAACCTACGCAAGTGAAATTATTAAAGAAACCGAGCGTGTAGCCGAAATTGTTCGTAACTTACTCAAATTTTCAAGGAAAGACCAATCTTATTATTCCAATCAAGATGTCCGTGTGATTATAGAAAACACAACTTCCCTGATAAATACCATTTTAAAAAAAGACCAGATAACCCTAAACATAAATATTCCTTCCAATCTTCCTATGATTCATTGCAATGGTCAGCAAATCCAGCAAGTTATCATGAATCTAATTACTAATGCAAGGGATGCCCTGAATGAAAAGTACCCTGAATATCATAAAAACAAAACTATTTCCATTACTGGGACAACAATTATTAGAAATAATGACAGATTTGTCCAGCTAAAGATAGAAGATGCCGGTACTGGTATTCCTGAAAATGCCCGAGATAATATTTTTGATCCATTCTTTACGACAAAACAACCGGGTAAGGGAACTGGACTGGGGCTATCAATAAGTTACAGAATCATTGAAGAACACGGTGGAACTCTTTATTTTATTAGTGAAACAAATAAATTTACAAGATTCTTAATAGAACTTCCAATTGTAAAATTCAATGAATAAAATTTGAATTAAGCCATTTAAGTAAAACTAACCACACTAAAGAGGCAATTCCACATAAAATGTTGTACTTTCTCCTTCTTCAGTTTCAAGAAACAGATTCCCCTTATGCTCTTTTATTATTCCATAACTTATTGAAAGACCAAGGCCTGTGCCATGATCCATTCCCTTGGTCGTAAAAAAAGGATCAAAGATACTATCCTTAATATTATCTGGTATTCCTGTTCCATTATCTCTAATGCTTATCTGAAACCATTTCAAATTGCTTTTATTGATTGTTTTTCCCTTAAGTTCAATTTTCTTATTTTGGTTATTATCATGGTACTTATCATTCAGGGCATCCCTTGCATTAGTAATTAGATTCATGATAACTTGTTGTATCTGTCGGCTTCTGCAACTTACTTCTGGAATATCCGTCTCAATATCAACAACAATTTCAATCCGATCTTGCATCATGATTGTTTTTACTAAAGATATCGTGTGTATTATTAATTCCCTCATATCTTCTTTTTGAAAGTTTTGATTCTGTTGTCTTGCAAACTGCAGCAAATCCCCAACTATTAATGAAATTCTTTGTGCCTCATATACTATTTCCCTGGCATATTCTGAACATTCAGCATCCTCTCCAATTGTATCAAGAATAAGTTGACCATAATTCATAACTCCATTGATGGGATTATTTATTTCATGTGCAACCCCT
Source organism: uncultured Clostridiaceae bacterium (assembly GCA_964475455.1). Classification (GTDB taxonomy): domain Bacteria; phylum Bacillota; class Clostridia; order DUPQ01; family DUPQ01; genus JAFGQE01. The sequence continues at coordinate 3,736 of CAYYXJ010000018.1, forward strand.
CCGGCAAGTATTCCGATTGACTCCAGTTTCTGCTGGTTCCTAAGTTGTGCCTCCATTTCTTTATTAGCCAGTTCCAACTTCTTGATGTCGGTAATATCCTGTACAAGCCCCATGGTTCTTAAAAAACGCCCATCAGAATCATTAATACTCCTGCCATAATACCTAACAACAGCCTTGGCTCCGCTTTTTCTGAATATTTCAAGCTCTGCTTCAGCTCTGCCATTATTTCTAAGTTCCGAAATGTATTTTTTCAAATTGGCAATGTGCTCTTCGGGAATAAGTTTTTTAATATCTGAACCGATAATCTCGCTTTTATCATAGCCGAATGTTTCCAACCATGTTTTATTTACTTCAATAAATGTTCCGCTTTTATCCAACATTTGATAACCCATCGGTGCATCATCAAACATATTTCTGAATTTCATTTCACTTTCTCTAAGCTTTTTATCCATTTCCCGGGAAGCTGTTATATCCTGTAACATACATTGTGTTTTTAAAAAATTTCCATTATTATCATATACAATTTTTCCATCAATGCGAACAGTTATATAAGAACCATTCTTTTTTAGCATGGCAAATACAGCACATGTTGAACCAATCCTTTTAAAATTCGGAAAATTCTCCTTGAACAAAGTCAGATACTCAGGATGCAGGAATTCACTGAAGTTATGACCAATGACCTCATCAAGGGAATAACCCAAGCTTTCAAGCCAGGCTTTGTTAACGGCAATAAAATCACCTTTGATGTCCAGTGATTGATATCCAAGAGGAGCTTCTTCAAATAGGACTTTGTATTCCATTTGACTTTGAGCAATTGCTTTTTCAGCATTTTTTATGTTTGTTATATCCTGGGAAATTATCTGAATACCGATGATTTTACCATCTTTATTATGAATACAGTTATAAGTACTGTAATATGTAACCCTACCAACAGGCAAATCTAATTCATCTTCGTAACTTATCGTATCATTGGAAGATATTGCCTTATTTATTCTATTGAGATATTCGTCCGCAGCTTCTTTAGGGAATATTTCATAAAAGGTTTTACCTTTAAAGTCTTCCGGAACCCCACCCATATTTTGTGCGGCAATTTTGTTGTACCAGATAACTCTGCCTTCAGGTGTGTAATATCCAATTCCAAGGCCTGAGTTGTCAAACAACAAACGATACTCTTCAGCATCTTCTTCTATTTTCTTTTTCATTTTCTCTTCAGTGGTTATATCATTTGTAAAAGCCATATATAGATTGTCGTGAATTCTAACAGCGCTGAGCTCCCAGTTTCTAATCTCTCCGGTTTTTGTAACAAATTTTTTCTTAACATAAATTTGTCCTGTTTCAACAAGTTTTTTAAAATCCTTGTTTGAATTTTCATCCTGCCCTTTATATTGAAGGTCTCTTATATTCATGCCTTCAAGCTCCGCTTTGGTATATCCGGTTTGTTCACAGGCTTTTTTGTTTACCTGTTTATAATTACCTTTTTCTGTTACTATAAAAACCCCATAAGGTGCATTTTCTATGAGGTTGGAAAAAAGTTCGTTTTTCTCTTTTAATTCAATTATATATTTTTCTTTTTCAGAAACATCGTTGTAGATTGCGACAATTTCACCGGTTGGTAATTTGAAAATTTTATTTTCATACCAATTGCTGTATTTTTCATCTATATATTGTTTTGAAGGAAATTTTGCAGGGACTCCCGTTTTCCACACCTGTCGGAAAATTTCAATAAGACCATATTCATCTATATTGGGTCTAAGGTCAAACAGTGATTTTCCGATTACCTCTTCCCTGGTAACATTTTCTATTTCCCTGCTTACTTTATTAAAATCCTTGATTATATAATCACGACCATTAAGACCATCATTTATAACCTCGTATACTGCAGCACCGCTTGACATATTTTCAAAAAGAACCCTGAACAATCCACTGTCTATCATAAGACCTCCATGATGGTCATACTGTCGTTATTAAGCTTCTATAAAAAATTCAAATTCCATGTTTTTGTTTTCCAATTTATAATTATCGTTGGTAAACAACTCTATCACAATCTCTGCAATCTCCTGATCATATGTCTCACCATTATTTTTTCTTAACTCGTCAAGGAGTACTGAATATTCAAGAGCCGGTCGATAAGGCCTGTGTGAGAGCATGGCTTCTACAACATCAGCAACCATAATAATTCTTGATTCCAGATTCAGTTCTTCACCTTTCTTTTGTCTGGGATAACCGCTTCCATCCAGTCTTTCATGATGATTATAAACAATCTCTTCGATGTGCCAGGGAAGATTTGCAGAAGTAAGAATTTCATAGCTGTTTTGAACATGGCTCTTAACAATTTGATACTCAATTTCAGTAAGCTTTCCAGGTTTAGATAAAATTTCTGAAGGTACTGCAATTTTACCTATATCGTGTAAATATCCTGCTACTATCAGGGTTTGCTGACGTTTTTTTGATAAATTCATTTTTTCAGCTATTTCCCCGGCAAGATTACCAACTTTTATATCATGATCAGCTGTATATGGATCCCGAAGTTTAAGCATGGAACTTATTGTCTTTATGGATCCTGTAACAGCGTTTGTTAGCTCATCTGTTCTTTTTTCCACCAGTTTTTCAAGATTATTCCTATAATTATCATTTTCACTCTCAAGGGATTTTTTTTCATCAATAAGTTTCTTGTACTCAAGTGCTTTTTCAACGGTATGTATCAAATCACTTTTATTGATAGGTTTTTGCAGATAATCATAAGCCTTATATCTTAGTGAAAAGGTTGCAGTATCAATTGACGGTTCTCCGGTCATAATTATTACAGGTATATCCAGGGCTCTTTCCTTGATTTTTTGCAGAAGGTCCATACCCGTATAATGAGGCATTATAATGTCGGTAATTACAACATCCGGTCTGTTCTTGTCTATTATTTCCAGTGCTTTTTCAACATTATCTGCAGAAAGAACTTCAAAACCTGAATTCCCAAGGAATTTTGAAAAAGTTATTCTGATGCTTTTTTCATCATCAACAAGCAATATTTTTGACATATTTACCCCACTGTTTTCTTTTTTATTACAACCCCGAAAAACAATTAATTTGAATTGATTATATCATATTCACTCACTAAATACTTTGGGAGATCATGACACATTAATGACATATAATTCATTTATTATCTGTATAGAAGTAAAAGAACGCTTCCTTTGAAACCGGGTTTTATATCGGTAAACAGGAGCTGAAAGAAAAATCGTAGATATTATAGGAGCAATTGCAATTTACTCATGTGATATAATTTCGATATAGTGTCAATGAGAGGGTGTTATGAGCGGAATTAGGATACTGCTTGCTGAAGATGATATAAATTTAAACAAAATAGTCACTAGATATCTGGAAAAAGAAGGTTATTTGGTTTTTTCTGCCTTCAATGGTGACGATGCCCTTGATATCTGGTTTGACCAATCCATTGATCTCTCTATATTGGATGTAATGATGCCCGGAATGGACGGTTGGGAGCTTTTGGAAGAAATCAGAAGAGACAGTGACAATCCAGTAATAATGCTGACAGCTCGAAGGGATGAAGAAGACCGTCTTCACGGATTTGAACTCGGAACAGATGATTACATAACCAAACCTTTTAGTTCCAGGGAGCTTTTGATGAGAGTAAAGGCGCTTTTAAAAAGAAGCGGCAGGCTTTCACAGAAGGATATAGTTAATCTGCCGGGAATAAGTCTGGATAACAAAGCTAAATCCATCAAAACCTCTGCAGGAGACGCAGAGCTTTCTGCAAGGGAATATGACCTCATGGTTTATTTTATAGATAATCGTGGTCAAGCACTTACGAGAATGCAGCTTTTGGACAGAATATGGGGTTATGAATATACGGGTGACACCAGGGTTCTTGATACAACCATCAAACGCCTCCGGAAAAAGCTGGGTGACTGCGGCGATTGCATAAAAACAATACGGGGAGTGGGATATAAATTTGAGGTAAATGAATGAAAAAAACACTTTTCAGACAATTGCTTTTATATCTTCTAATATTCGGAATCGTTCTTAGCCTGGCGTCCTATCTGTTTGTTGAATTTTTCTTTGATGATTACTATTACTCAAGACAAACCCTGGCACTGAAAGAAAACACTTACAATCTGATTGATACATTGGAGACTTCAGGGATTAGTTCCTTTCTTCAGATGGCCGAGGAATTAAAGACCGAGAGAGGCTTGTCAATTCATTTATATAATCCCAAGGATAACTCTTTATACGGTTCGGATGTCCAGGGTTCCGGAAGGCTGGGACTTATGGAAACATTTGAATCAAGTCAATCCGATACAGTTTTTATTTCTTCAACAGGTGGACAGAATTCCAGAATCTACTGGCTCACATATGTTTTGGAAACTGACAGCGGATACCTGGTCATGAGCAGAATTTCATATACCAATATGGAATCTGTCGTTGGCATTGTTCAGCAATTCTTTCTTTTCTTTGGAATATTTCTTGCTGCTATTTTTATTGTTTTTGCTTACTTTTTCTCTAGAAGCATGTCCAGGCCATTAAGGAAGCTAAATGACATTGCAGAAAGAATGGCCGGACTTGACTTTTCACTAAGGTATGCAGGAAACAGAAAAGACGAAATCGGTAAATTAGGACAAACACTAAATTTACTTACTGCAAGTCTTGAAAACACAATTTCACAACTCAAGAACGAGCTGGACAAGGAAAAAACCCTGGAAAAGATGAGGACAGGCTTCACCGCCCAAGTATCCCATGAACTTCAAACGCCATTATCCGTTATCCGTGGATATGCCGAAGCACTCGCAGACAGGATATATAATGGAAATGAAACCGATGAGGTTTATGAAACAATGCTTCGGGAAACAAATAAAATAAGCCGTCTTGTTGATGACCTGCTTGACCTGTCACAAATGGAATCCGGTGCTTATGTAATCAGAAAAAGGAATTTTTCTCTAACAGATTTAATGAATAAATTATTTCAAACCCATCTGCGCCTTCCCTCTGTAAAACCATTTGATTTTGAGTTTGTAAATAAGTGCAGTTCAGAATCCATGTTTTTCGGAGATCCACTTAGGCTGGAGCAGGCACTTAGGAATATTATATCCAATGCACTAAAATATGTGCTTGAAGATGGAAAGATTATTTTTACATTATCAGAAAATCAAAACATGTGTGAGATAAAAATCTTTAATACAGGGATTCCCATACCAGAAGAAGATCTAAATGAAATTTTCAGTTCATATTACCAGGGTAAAAACCATAAAGAGGGTACCGGTCTGGGCCTGGCAATTACCAGACATATCATTGAACTTCACGGCGGAAACATCCATGCTGTCAACCGGAATAACGGGGTTGAAATAATAATCGAATTACCTAAAAGTTAAATATATGACACATTGCTGACACATTTAAAACCTATAATTTTCTTAACAATTACATAAAAGCGAGGATTACTATGAAAAATAAAAGCAGGTGGTACCGATATTCATTACAGATATTCTTTTTTGTATTCATCGGACTGATAGCTGTTAACCATGTTCTTGCCGAATCAGGCAAGGAACTTTTCGGATTCATACCCAATGTTTCACTTCATGCAATATGTCCGTTCGGGGCAGTAGAGAGTGTTGTAAGTCTGGTTACCACAGGAACTCTTGTGCCAAAACTTCAACTTTCCAATATTGTCATTTCACTCCTAATATTATTGCTAACACTTATATTCGGTGCTGTTTTCTGCTCTTTTGTCTGTCCGCTTGGAACATTACAGGAGTGGATTGGTAAAATCGGTAAAAAAATATTCAAAAGAAAATATAACCGGTTCATACCCCAGAAAATACATAATATCTTAAGATATTTCAGATATATTGCCCTTGCTGCAACTGTAGTTCTAACATTTAATGCAGGACGATTGATTTTTGCTGATATTGATCCATATTATGCCATGTATCATTTTTTCACAGATGAAGTAACTATCGGAAGTCTTGTTGTTCTTGGCATTACAATGATTGGCTCTCTTTTTGTTGAAAGACCCTGGTGTAAATATGTATGTCCTTATGGAGCCCTGCTTGGAATAGTAGGCAAATTCAGTTTCTTTAAAATAAGGCGTAAATCAGACGCCTGTGTCAACTGTACCCTTTGTGACAAACAGTGTCCTGTTAATATTGAGATATCAAAATACGATAAAATCGGACATTCTTCATGTATACGTTGTATGGACTGTGTTGAAGATGACTCAGCATGTCCAGTAAACTGCCTGTCTTATTCACTTAAGAAAGAAAGTTGTTCAGATGAAAGGGAGAGTGGTGATGACACACTTGTTGAAGAAGGGGGTGCGAGATGAAAAAAACCAGATTAATAATAGCATTATCAATAATAGTTGTAGTTTTCGGAGGCATCCTCTTAAGTGATGCGCTTGGATTATGGAAAACATCCCAAAGTCGCAGGATTGGAAAAAATAACAATTCACAAATAAGTCAATCCCATGAGGAAGACGAAGAGGAGGACGAGCATGGCATTGAAATAAGCGGAAATACAACTGTCGGACAAGCTCTTGAAATGGGTGTTCCCCTTAGCGTCCTCGAAGAATATCTGGGAAAGATAAATAATATGGAAGCACTGGTAAGAGACCTCGCATCAGAAAAGGGATATTCATTTGGAAAAATCAAAAGCATTTTGAATGCCTATATAGAAACTGATTGAGAACCATTCTTTAGATAATACTTTTGTAAAAGCTGTGCACAATTGCATGGCTTTTATTTGTTTACTTTTATTGCATAAAGGATATGTATATGATATGTTTTGAATCGGCAGAAGTTATGATACACAGGTCTTATTAATGGAAGGATTATTGAAATGAACAAAAATGAAGTTCTCGGCAGATGGACCATAGAGAAATCTGAGAATCTATACAATATAAAAAACTGGGGTGGAGAATACTTTTCTATTTCTGAAAAAGGTGAGGTTTTGGTTACAGCCTCAAACGGGAAACCTCTTGCAGAGGTCAGTCTTGTAGACATCATTTCTGAGGTCAAGGACAGAGGCCTTGATATGCCGGTTCTTTTGAGATTTGAAAACATACTTGACTCAAGGATAACTGCATTGAACAAATCTTTTCTTAAATCCATGAAGGATCTTCAATACAAGGGCACTTATCGTGGCGTTTATCCTGTAAAAGTCAATCAGCAGCAACAGGTTCTTGAAGAAACCACTAAATTCGGGAAAAGGTATCACCATGGTCTGGAAGTTGGAAGCAAGGCAGAACTAATAGCAGCGCTGTCCCAGATGGATGATCGTGAATCTTTGCTCATCTGCAATGGCTACAAGGATGAAGAATTCATAAACCTTGGCCTAAATGCTGTCAAGCTTGGTTTCAAATGCTTTTTTGTAATAGAAATGCCCGGGGAACTTTCAACTATATTGGATTGTGCAAAAGCACTTAATGTCAAACCAAATATCGGTGTCAGAATAAAGCTTGCATCCAGGGCCGGCGGACATTGGACTGAATCCGGAGGTGACCGAAGTATATTCGGTCTGAATATGTCACAGGTTATCAGCATCGTTGATACTTTAAGGGATCAAAACATGCTTGATTGTCTGAAACTTTTACATTATCATCTTGGTTCTCAGATACCAAATATCAGGGATATCCGTTCTGCAGTAGGTGAAGCCGCCCGTGTATATGCCGAGTTGGTAAAAGAAGGTGCAGCAATGGGTTATCTGGACCTGGGCGGCGGTCTTGCAGTTGACTATGATGGCTCCAAGACGAATTTTGCCAGCAGCAGAAATTATTCAATAGATGAATACTGTACAGACATAGTTGAGGCAGTAATGCATGCCATGGACAATTCAAAAATACAACATCCGGTAATTGTAACTGAGTCCGGGAGAGCCCTTGTTGCATATTATTCCGTCTTGCTTTTCAATGTCCTTCATGTTTCAAATTTCGAGGTAAATAATATTCCGGACAGTATTCCGGAAAAATCCCCTGAAAGCACCGCAAGTCTTTTCTGGACAAGTACTAACCTTACTGTAAAAAACATTCAGGAATCCTACAATGATGCCCTTTACTACAGGGATCAGGCCCGACAGGTTTTCAACCAGGGCAATATGACACTCAGGGAAAGGGCTTTGGCTGAAAATATTTTCTGGAATATTATCAGCAGAATTACAAGGCTAAAGAAGAACATGAAATTTCTCCCTCCGGAACTTGAAAATATCGAGAGTGCAATAGCAGACATCTACTACTGTAATCTATCTATCTTCCAATCCCTTCCTGACAGCTGGGCGATTGACCAGTTGTTTCCGATTATGCCCATCCACCGGCTTCTTGAAATTCCATCAAGAAATGCAGTTCTGGCAGATATAACATGTGACTGCGACGGAAAAATTGATAGTTTCATTGATATGCATGATGTTAGCCGCACGCTGCCGCTTCACAAGCTTAAGGACGATGAGGAATACATTATAGGAGCATTTTTAGTCGGAGCTTATCAGGAAACCCTTGGTGACCTTCACAATCTTTTCGGTGATACAAATGTAGTAAGTATAAGAATCAATGCTGATGGTTTTGAAATAGTCAGGGAAATACACGGTGACAGTGTAGAAGATGTTCTTTCTTATGTTGAGTATGATCCGGGTAAAATGAGGATTGCTTTCAACCGTTTGGTATCTGAATCTGAAAAAAACAAGTTGATAACCGAGGATGAAAGATATGAAATAGTTGCAGCTTATGAAAATGGTCTTGCAGGCTACACATATTATGAGCATCTTTAATACCGGAAAGGAAACCATATGATTAAAAACAATAAATCCATAAGACATGAGGGATTCAGGGGAACATATTCAGACAGTGACATCATTGTCTTTGGAGTACCCTTTGACGGTACAGCCTCTTATAGACCCGGTACCAGATTCGGTCCATCAGCACTTAGATTGGAATTGGATGGAATAGAAACATACAGTCCTTATCTGGATAAGGACCTGGCTGAATATCTTATAAGTGATTCCGGGGATATGCCTTTCAATTTCGGGAGTACAGAATCAATTTTGTCTTCCATTAATAATGAAGTCACTTCTATTCTTTCTGATAATAAAAAAACCGTCATAATCGGCGGTGAACATCTCATAACATTGCCGATTGTTGAAGCATATATTGAAAAATACCCCGGACTTCATGTTATTCATCTTGATGCTCATGCAGATTTACGCGATGTATTCATGGGTGAAAAATTATCTCACGCCACCGTACTAAGACGGGTTTTTGAAAAAATGAGTGGAAAGCTGTGGCAATTCGGAATTCGTTCCGGTTCCGGTGAAGAATTCTCATACGGAAGACAAAACACTGAATTCCACCCATTCTCTTTATCCGGTATGGAAAGTATAGCCGGCGTAACAGGAACTGACCCGGTTTATCTTACAATAGACATTGATGTACTGGACCCCTCGATTGTACCTGGCACAGGAACACCTGAAGCCGGTGGAGTCACCTTCCGGGAACTGTTGGAAGGCCTTGGTACATTACAGGGGTTGAATATAGTTGGAGCAGATATTGTTGAATTATCACCTCATTATGATCATAGTGGTGTTTCAACTGCAACTGCATGTAAAATACTTCGGGAAGTTCTGCTTCTTATGGTATAAAAAGGAACGGAGGATTAAAAATGGGAAAAGCATTGATAATTGGAGCCGGTGGTGTTTCAAACGTTGTGGTACACAAGTGTTGCCAGAACCCGGATGTATTTGAAGAAATTTGTATCGCAAGCAGAACAAAATCAAAATGTGATGCCATGAAAGCGAAACTTGACGGCGGTAAAACAAAAATTTCCACTGCACAGGTTGATGCAGACAACACTGTTGATGTTGTTAATCTTATAAATTCCTTTAAACCGGACATTGTTATAAATGTCGCACTTCCCTATCAGGATCTTACAATTATGGATGCCTGCCTTGAAACAGGAGTACATTATCTTGATACTGCAAACTATGAACCACCTGATATACCAAAGTTTGAGTACAAATGGCAGTGGGCATACAGGGAAAGATTCAAGGAAGCGGGACTTACGGCAATCCTGGGAAGTGGTTTTGATCCGGGAGTTACAGGTGTATTCTCTGCATATGCAATGAAGCACTATTTTGACGAAATCAACTATATAGATATAGTTGATGCAAATGCAGGTGACCACGGTTATCCTTTTGCGACAAATTTCAATCCCGAAATAAATATCAGGGAAATAACAGCTGATGGTCGTTACTGGGAAGATGGAAAATGGATCGATACGCCTCCGCTTGCAGTGAAAAAAGTTTATGACCTGCCTCAGATTGGTGAAAAAGATATTTATCTTCTTTATCACGAAGAACTTGAGTCATTGGCTCAAAATATACCCGGTTTGAAAAGAATACGTTTCTGGATGACTTTTTCTCAAAAATATATAACTCACCTCAATGTTCTTCAGAATGTTGGTATGACTTCAATAGAGCCGATTTTGTTCGAAGGAAAACTCATACAGCCTCTTCAATTCCTAAAAGCAGTTCTTCCTGACCCGGCATCACTGGGCCCTCGAACCAAAGGCAAAACAAATATCGGTTGCATATGTCAGGGCAAAAAAGACGGCAAACCCATAACCTACTATGTTTACAATGTTTGTGTCCACGAGGAAGCTTATGCAGAAGTTGGTTCACAGGCTATATCATATACAACCGGTGTACCGGCAATGATAGGTGCAAAGCTGCTTCTTGAAGGGAAGTGGAAAAAGCCAGGAGTATATAATGTGGAGGAGTTTGACCCGGATCCTTTCATGGAAGAGCTTAACAAACAGGGACTTCCATGGCATGAGGATTTTAACCCGGTTCTGCTTGATTGAGGATTTTGATGAAATACACATATGAAAATGTTCCGACACCGGTCTATATAGTTGACAAACAATTGCTTGAAAAAAACCTTCAGTTGCTTGAGTATGTTCAAAGGGAAGCCGGCTGCAAAATACTGGCAGCTTTAAAAGGTTTTTCGATGTACCATATGTTTCCATTGATGGGAAAATATCTTGCAGGTATAACAGCAAGTTCTCTCAACGAAGCCCGGTTGGGTTTTGAAGAGATGGGCAAGGAAGTGCATATTTATGCTCCTGCTTTCAGAGAAGATGAATTTGATGAACTTCTTGGATACTGTGATCACTTTGTATTCAATTCATTTAACCAGTATAAGATTTATGGAAGCAGAACTAAAAAGGCCGGGAAAGAATGTGGTATAAGAATCAACCCTGAATATTCAGAGATAACAACTGACATATACAACCCCTGTTTTACTTATTCAAGACTCGGTACTACACTTTATAATTTTAAACCTGATGAACTTATCGGCGTGGATGGACTTCATTTTCATACCATGTGTGAACAAAATTCAGACACCTTGGAACGAACCATGGAAGTCATTGAAGACAAATTCGGTAAATTCATGCATCAAATGAAATGGATTAACTTCGGAGGAGGTCATCATATAACCAGAAAAGATTATGATGTTGAACGACTGATCCGGATAATTAAAAGAATCAAAGAAAAGTATTCCGTTGAAGTCTATCTTGAACCGGGAGAAGCCATTGCTCTAAACACCGGTTTTTTGGTTTCAACAGTTCTTGATATAGTGAATAACGGTATGGATATTGCCCTGCTTGATGCATCCGCGGCATGCCATATGCCCGATGTAATTGAAATGCCATACCGGCCCGAGATTATAGGTGGCGGAAAACCCAACGAGTTTGAATTTACATACAGACTTGGGGGGCTTACTTGTCTTGCCGGTGATATCATAGGTGATTATTCTTTCAAGGAACCTCTCAAACCGGGAGATCGGCTAATTTTTACTGATATGGCTCACTATACAATGGTAAAGAACAATACTTTCAATGGGGTAAATCTGCCCTCAATTGCTGTAGCTGACAGCGGTGAAATTAAAGTTTTAAAAGCCTTTGGCTACAATGATTATAAGGGCAGATTATGATGAACTCCCCGCAATAGATAAAACCGGTTGGTTTATCTCTTTGTCAAATCTGTTTTTCTCAGTTTAATTGTTGCTCCTGCAGTCAAAAGCACAATTATACATATCGTAATTGCTGTACAAAGGTACATATCCATATCAGAACCCTTGGTAAGTTTTTCTGCTTCTATTAAAAGTCCTGAAGGCGAAAATCTGTTTACATCAAGTATGTTGCTCAATACCCTTGAAACATATGCAAATATGAGAGTCAATAAACCTACAACTATCTGATTACGTAATAAAGTTCCGAGAAATACCAAAACAGAAAGTATAAACACCATATATAACCCCTGCAGCAACCCGGCTTTCAACACCGGTACCACTCCATTGACCTCAAACCCGAAAAGTATTCCTGAATATATATAGTTTGAAAGTATGGATACCGTAGTTACTGCAATCAACGATATTCCGAAAACAAGCATTTTCGACAGGATTATTTCGCTGTACTTCTTACCGGAACATACAGGAAGTATCATAGTATATTCCCTGAGTTCCATTGCTATTGCTCCACACAATGTGAAAGATACTATTATCATTCCAATCTCAAAGATATCTCCCATATATCCTCTGATATTTTCTATCTGTGTGTTTACAAGCATGCTGTTCATTGTAACTTCATCCATTCCTGGAAACTGGCTTTTTAAAAGTCCCGGCAGTATCATTTTATTCATTATTGGTGTCAGTAAAGCAAAGAACATAAAACCTGCAAATATTATTAAAAATCTGTAATTCCTGATTCCGTCTTTAATATCTTTTTTTAATGTTGATAACATACTCATTTTTTATTCACCTCTTCAAGGAATATATCTTCCAAATCGTTTTTTCTTAGACTAAAGGAAATCACATTTGTGTCTATAGCTGAAAAATAACCATACAATTGTTTTCCACAATCCCCGCTTCCTTTTGTAAGCACCTGAATCCTGTTGTCAAAAATCTGTATACTTTTTACACAATCCAATTTCTCAAGCTTATCAGCATTTTCTTTACTTATAGCATTTTCAGTCTCTATATCAAATATTGGTAAAATATTTTCTTTTTGAATTATATCCAGCCTGTCTTCCTTTACTATTCTCCCTTTTACCAATATGCCTACTTTGTTACAAATTCTTTCAACATCATTGAGTATATGTGTTGAGAAGAATACTGTTTTTCCCATGTTTCTCAAGTCTTTGATTAATCTGAGAACATCACCCCTGCCTTCAGGGTCAAGGGCAGAGGATGGTTCATCAAGGAACAATAACTCCGGATCGTTTACCAATGCTGCACCTATTCCCAACCTTTGTTTCATTCCCCTGGAAAATCCGCCGACTTTTCTGTCTGCCGATTCCTCCAGACCAATCCATTCAAGAATTTCGTTAATTTTGGCTGAATTATTCTTTTTCCCGGAAGCCTCATATAGATATCTCAATGTTTCCCTTGCTGTCATCCATTTATAGAATCTGGGATCTTCCGGCAGATATCCGATGTTCAAGTCACTGGGATTTACTATTTTACATGCGTCCATCCCGTTAACTATACAGGTTCCGGAATCAGGCTTTGCAAGACCGGTGAGAATGCTGATTGTTGTTGATTTTCCTGCACCATTGTGCCCTATAAAACCATAAATATCACCTTTTTCAACATTCAATGACACATCGTGAAGTGCTTGGAAACCTCCAAAATGCTTGTTCAGTCCTCTAACTTTTATCATTATGCATCCTTTCTTCTTCCCACAATAAGGAAAATTGCAGGGCCAAGAAGATTGATACCGATTACAATCAGAGCCCATAGACCTTTGTTCAGGTTTGCAACCCCTTCTTTGAATATTTTTACCAGACAGAAAACCATAAGTCCGAATTGAATGGCCACCACAGGTAAAAGCATTAGTAATAGTTCAGTTGTTAAAAATTCAGGTAACATTTTTTATCCTCCTATTTTTTTTACAAATACATCATACATTCATCAAAAGTAATATGATAAGTGACTGCAGTCATATCTGCAGTCACATTACATTTTCAGGTTATACCATGTGTTCTTATAAATTCATATGTTCTTTGAAATAGAGGACCGCATTGGCCCTGTCCCTTACATTTATCTTCATATAGATCTGACTGACATAGTTTTTTACAGTACCGTTGCTTAAATATAGCTGCCCGGCAATATCAGCATTTGATTTGCCTTCCATTATCAGTTTGATAATATCCAGTTCCCGTTCTGTAAATTCATCTAATTCCACATGTGTAGATATGCTTGTATTTCTGTTTAATCTTGATGTAATTTTTTCTGCTATTTTGCCCGGAAGAATAACATTACCCTTCATACTGCTTTTTATAGCTAAAACCAGCTCCTCTCCTTCAATATCTTTAAGAAGATATCCGGAGGCTCCATAAGACATGGCCTTGAAAATATAGTCATCATCATCAAATGTAGTCAATATAATTACCTTTATATCAGGAAAACTCTTTTTGATATATTTTGTTGCTTCGACACCATCCATTTCAGGCATCCTGATATCCATAAGAATAACATCGGGTTTACATTTTGCAGCCATTTCTATGGCAGCTCTACCATTGGATGATTCTCCGGCAATTAAAATTTCATTGCCCGCTCTTAAAATTGCTTTCAATCCATCCCTTATCAAGGTCTGGTCATCCACAAGCAGTACAGAAATTTTTGCATCACTCATTACCGACCTCCCGACCCACCGGAATCTGCAGATTCACTGTAAACCCATCACCTGTAGCTGAAGTATAAATAACTTTTCCGCCCACGGACTCAGTCATTTCTCTTATATTCGTCAGACCAAAACCCTCTTTAAGACTGTTTGTACCAATTCCATTATCTGAATATGTATAATTCAATATTCCTCCGGACTCGCTAACTAAAATATCAGCTTCATTGCACTTTGCATGCTTTAAGCTATTGGTAATACACTCTTTTGTCACCCGGTAAAGAAGATTTCTGTGAATTGGTATGGGATTTTTATTCATTTCCATAATTAGATTAATATTTATACCAGATGTTTTCTCAAGTTCTTGAAGTATATTTAATAAAGATTCTCTAAAAGACTCATCTTCCGGCCCATGCTTTAGAGCTCTTACAGAATACCGAATATCATCCATCCCTTTTTTTACCTGCTGTCTCGCCATTACAATTATTTCCTTTGCCTTTAAATCATTACGCCCGACTTCTCCGTAAGCTGCATCCAGGGATATAATTGCAGTAGTTAACGTGTGTCCCACGTTATCATGGATCTCTCCGGCAATCTTGTTCCTTTCACTTATTATAGTCATTTCTTCAAGAGCTTCACTTTTTTCAGCAGTTTCTTTTACTAATTCCCTTAGACGAACATTAAGAATCAACTGACGTTTCAATAGGTAAAATGCCAGCAAAACCAAAATATAAATTGCTGAATTAAGATAAATAAAACCCACCAGTTCATCAGTTGAAACTGTTGCTCCGCCTTTAAATAGTCCTGCAGTTTCAAAACCAACAAAAAGCGCAAAACCAATTGTGCCATAAATCTTTGACGCTCTTGGACTATGATTATTAATTATATTAGCAACAATTATCAAAACAATCAGTGTTGTTGTACTGTAGTCATCCATAAAATTGATATATGAAGCTGCAGCAAGAGAGAGTATGGGTATTATATAGTGCAATGTCTTTCCTCTTGCATTGTTAAAAAACCAGGATGCAAATATCAGAACAAAGTTTGTAGCCAGTAAAATTACCATCACATTAAAATCATCTCTTTGGTAATTATTAAACATGATTGTTATTGTGAAAACCATATAAAACAAATATAGAAGTACGGAAACAGCCTGCTTGATATTTTTATCAGTTTCTTTTTCTTCTAAATAGTCAACATCATTGTTGGTTTTATCGCGATTAACAATTAGATAAACAGCTGTTGCCGGCAAATTGAATATTGCAATTATTATAATCCACCGGGCTTTCTGTTTTTGAGATAACAGTTCGTTTTCCCAGCACTGTTTAATATAGTAAATCTGTATAGCTATTTGAATCAAGGCTCCCGGAATAAGTATTGGGATAATCTGATCGACTGACATATAATCTCCGATTACTAATAATTGCTATATTTTTCCTAATTTAATTACACTTCGAATTTCAAAAACTCCATAAGTGTAAATTCTTTTAATTCTTCAATAAAATCCGGTGTATCAAAAGGATGAAATCCCGCTATTTCCAGTGCTTTTTTCTGTATTTCGCATTCAACTGTAGTTGGGTAAAGGCCCATTGCATAAAACAGCTGCATCTTTAAAAATTTAAATGCAGTCTCCATTGTAAACCGAGGGAAAATTTCAGTTAATAAAACAACAACCCCACTTGTTTCAGTAAATAACTTTTTCTTAAAATCTGCAAGTTTTTCAACTGTTACATTTTTTTCAAGCAGTGTATATAGCAAAGACATTGTTTGTATCATCATTTTATTTCTGTAAACACTGGCAGCCCATAATTCTACGAATATCTCTTTTTCAGGGTTCACCATTCCTTTGAATATACTCTTCAAATCTTCTTTCCATTTCTTTAGCTCTTCAAGAATAATATAAAGAAATATTTCCTCTTTGGATGATATATATTTATATAAATTTGCCCTTGTGAAACTAAGATTCTTGGCAATCCCCGCCAAAGTGATATCTTCATATTTCACCGAATTATATAACTCAAGTGTAGCTTCTGAAATCTGTTTTATCCTGATTTCTTTCTGCTCATCACTCCTGGCTCTTTGAAATTCCATATATTACCCCCGCTCCCACTCTGATGTAATTTTAACATAAAAAACTCTGCGATTACAAATAACGATATGTCACTTACTATTCCAATTATTAATAAACAAAGAGAAATAATATGCAATGGACCCAAAATGCCATAATGAGAGCCAACAATGACATCTAACAATTTCCATAATAAAAAAGATGCAAAAATATAAACAAATCATTTGCATAAGATTCAGTAAAATATTAGAATAGAGTTTAGATTAGATAGATATAGTGAAAGAGGCAAAACAAATGAATTTCAATTATTTTATGCCAACTAAAATATATTTTGGCTCAGGCAAAATAAATATTCTTGGTGACATTCAACTTCCCGGTAAAAAGGCGCTTATAGTATTATCTTCCGGAACTGCAATGATAAAAACAGGTTATCTTGAAAAAGTTAAAAACCTTATTTCGGCAAATGGTTCTGATTATGTCGTTTTTGACAAAATAACGCCAAACCCCACATTATCATCAGTTACCAAAGGAGCGAAGACAGCACGTGAGAACAATTGCGATTATTTAATAGGACTTGGAGGAGGAAGCAGTATTGATGCAGCCAAAAGCATTGCAGTAATGGCTGCCAATCCCGGAAACTATTGGGATTATATAAACGGAGGCACCGGAAAGGGCAAACCGGTACCGAATAATCCACTTCCCCTGATTGCAATAACCACAACAGCGGGAACGGGAACAGAAGCTGATCCGTGGACAGTTGTCACAAAGGAAAAAACAAATGAAAAAATAGGGTTTGGTTATGATAAAACCTTTCCCACTATTTCTATTGTTGATCCTGAACTTATGACAACGGTTCCTCCTAAACTCACAGCATTTCAAGGTTTTGATGCATTCTTTCATGCTTCAGAGGGATTCATTGCAAATATTTCAACTGAAATGAGTGATATGTTTGCATTGAAAAGCATAGAATTACTGGGCAGATCACTTTCCAAGGCGGTAAGGGACGGCAGTGACATAGCTGCCAGAGCTGATGTTGCATTGGCAAATACCCTGGCAGGTTTCGTAGAATCAACTTCAAGTTGTGTGTCACAGCATTCCATTGAACATGCACTTAGTGCATTTCATCCTGAACTTCCACACGGTGCCGGTTTAATTATGCTGTCTGAGGAATATTTCCTGCATTTCATGGATGCGTGTAATGAAAAATACATCACAATGGCTCAGGCTCTGGGCAAAAAAAATGCTGATAAACCTGAAGATTTCATAAGAGAATTGATATTCCTTCAAGAAGCATGTGGTGTAAGGGATTTAAAAATGTCAGACTATGGAATTGATGGTGAAAATCTGGAGAAATATATTGATAATGCCTTTGATACAATGGGAGGTCTTTTTAATTTTGATCCGGTTCCACTTTCTAAAAAAGATGCCCTTGAAATATTAAACAGGTCTTATAAATAGTTTACAGTGATTATACTTATTGACCGGGATTTTTATCCCGGTTCTTTTTTCTGATTATATCTAAAACCCTGTCACTCATCCATTCTTCCAGTTTTTCGGGATATCTTATGGAAATGAAAAGAAGTGCAGCTGAACACAATCCAATTATTATCCATCCCCATATAGGCACTGTAATTGCACAGGAACCTACAAGTGCACTGAAAACCAAACCCCAGGGTCTTGTTACAAGAACCATCAGCGCAAATCCCGGAAGTCTTATTGCAGTTAGTCCGGCCATCAGGCAAAGCACATCGTCCGGGAAAAAAGGCATCAGGAACATCATGAATAAAACCCAGAACTGGCGGGCTGACATGTTTTTCATGTATTTTTCAACCCGTTCCTTGCCTATCAATCTTGTTACAAGCGGTTTACCTAAATATTTTGCCAAAAGGAATAATATAACCGAACCGGTGAAAACCGCAGCAACCGATATGAACATTGCCTTCCAAAATCCAAAAAAAACTCCGCCGAAAAGAGTTGTAACACTCCCGGGAATAGGTGCAAGAATAACCTGAATAACCTGCAAAAGAAAAAATATCAACGGTGCCCACACGCCGTAACCGGACATAAAAGCCTGAAGTTCCTCTACTGAATCAAACATCGAGAGCCAGCCTTTACTCTTTCCTATAAAAAAAAGAACAATGGCAGTGATAATAAATGCAAGGAGAACTGCACCCGACCATATCTGACTTTTCTCTATTCTAAATTTCTTTTTTGTTTCCATGCTCATAAAACTATTATAACTTATAGTACAAAATACAAACAAACTACTTTTGATATTGTGCTTTTAATAATTAAAAAATTTTTCAAAAGGTATTGACCAATGTGGTCAATGGTGCTATTATTCATGTTGACCATACTGGTCAATATGAAGGGATGCGCAATGGAAGAAGTTTTAAAAAACATGGATTCCGAAAAAAGAGATAGAATTATAAATGCTGCCTTGGAAGAATTCGCAAACAACGGTTTTAAAAGAGCATCAACCAATACCATTGTAAAGAATGCAGGCATATCAAAGGGGTTGCTGTTCCATTACTTTGAAAATAAAGAAAGTCTACACAACTATCTTGAAAAATATGTTGTAAATACTGTAATAGAAACAATAGAGCGTGAGATTGATTGGAATGAAACAGATTTTTTCAATCGATTGATGCAGGTCGCAATAATCAAAGGTCGGCTTACTTACCGCTTCCCTAAGATATTTGAGTTTTTTACATCCATGATTTCTGATAAACCAATTGAAGATATATATGCATATCGTGAGGATTTTGCACCGGGTCTATTGGAAAAGGTTTATATATACAATATAGATTATTCAAAGTTCAAAGCTGACCAGGACATGGAAAGAGTCATGAAAATTATCAACTGGGTCATTGAAAAATACAGCATGGAACTGCTTGGTGATTTACTGGAAAGGAAAACTGATTTTGACTATGAAAAAATTACAGAAGATTTTGAAGAATATATGAAGATACTGAGAAAAGCCTTTTATAAGTAATTAAAAATTTGTAGCTAGTGATGACAGGAGGGAAATGTATGATTAAGGTTAGTAATTTGTATCATTCTTACAGTAAGGATGACAAGTATGCTGTAAAGGATGCGAGTTTTGAAGTGGCAAAAGGTGAAATCTTTGGATTTCTGGGACCATCCGGTGCCGGTAAATCAACAACTCAAGGAATTCTTACCGGATTGCTTCAACTTCAAAAGGGAGATGTAACAGTTGCAGGTTATGATGTAAAGAAAATCTCAAACAAGATGTTCAATGACATCGGTATGTCTTTTGAACAGTCAAATGTCTATAACAAGATGACTGCAAAAGAAAATCTGGCATTTTACAGTAAGCTGTTTGATGTTAAAACCAAAGACCCAATGGAACTTCTGGAAATGGTTGGCCTGGGCGACAAGGCAAATACCAAAGCCGGCGATTTTTCAAAAGGAATGAAACACAGGCTGACATTTGCGAGGTCTATGATCAATAATCCTACATTGTGGTTTTTGGATGAACCAACCACAGGGCTGGACCCGGCAATTGCAGCTGAGATAAAAGACATAATCTGGAATGAAAAGAAAAAAGGAGTTACCACTTTTCTGACAACTCACAATATGTTCATCGCAGATGAACTTTGCGACAGGGTTGCATTCATTGTTGATGGTGAAATCAAATTGATTGATTCCCCGAAGAATCTAAAACTGCAGTACGGTGCTAAATTTGTTGACATTGAGTATATAAAAGATAGTGAACCTGTCAGGGAATCTCTTTCAACAATAGAGAAAAAAGACAGGTCCCGGATAAAAGAAATACTTGATTCCTATGAAATACAGACAATGCACACAAAGGAAGCTACCCTTGAAGAAATATTCATCAAGGTAACCGGAAGGGGGCTTGTATAAAATGAAACTATGGTACAGTTTTACAAAAGAGCTGAATCTTGCTTCAAAAAGCTTCTACTTCTACATTGAACTATTCTTTGCCATAATTATACTGGTTGTTGTACTCTATGCAATCCCGGAGAATTTTAACAAAAGTACAACAGAGTATATATATCTGGATATGCCGGGAAACAGTATTGTGATGTTTGAAGAAAAACTCCTTGATGAGGATTTGGATAATACCGTAGAAGAAATGGAAATTAAAATAAAAAAGGAAATGATTCCTGTTACTTATTATGAAACTGAAGACAGAAAGATTTATCTTGCACAATCAGAGGATGATTTGGTTAAACTTGCTGATGCTAAAAAACAACTTGGTGCAGTTATAAAACTTGATGCATCCACAACACCCCCTACTACCGGCTATACATATTATCTTCAGGGATACGAAACCGAAAGGTTGAAGAATCTTTACAAAGTTATTCATAACAGTAATATGGCTACCCTCGAAGCCGCTGTTGAAGACCAGGAAGTACGTTCACTGTCAACTGAATATACGGTTCTCAGTGACAGGGAGCATACCCTTCCTTCTTTGCTCACTTTCAACGGGAGTCTCATGGGAATGTTCATAGTTGCTGCTTATATTTTCCTGGACAAGGAACAGGGAATAATCAAAGCATATGCAGTAACAGCCTCCTCAGTATGGCAATATCTTATGAGTAAAACCCTTGTAATAACCGTTACCTCAATAGTAACTACTGCCATAATTACAATTCCTGTAATGGGAGGCAAACCTGATTATCTTTTGATGCTTCTTTTCCTTATTACAACCGGTTTCTTTGCATCGGGTATAGGTTTGCTGATTTCCGCATATTTTAGAACAATGGCCAAGGCTTTCAATGCAATTTATATACTTATGATCGCAATGATGCTTCCCGCAATTGCTTATTTTGTCCCCGGATGGGAGCCTTTCTGGATAAAACTTCTTCCCGCGTATTATATAATCCAAGGCTTCAGTGAGCTTATTGTCAAAGGTGGAAATGTTGGTTATGTGCTTCTTTTGTCCCTTGGTTTCCTGGCAGCAGGCTCTGTTCTGTTTGTCTGGGCGACTGCAAAGCATAAGAAAAGCCTGACGGCCTGATGTGTAAAGTCCAGCGGTAATATGTCAAGG